>NZ_JBPCUJ010000006.1:0-83395 GCF_051011215.1 Lutimonas sp. | reverse complement strand
AGCCGATTTACAAAAACTACTAAAACAATGGATGCAAGATAATCAGTCATTTATCGAAATAACCGGATGGGTCATTGGGTTTGGGTATGACGATTCTCAATTGGATCGCTATCCAACAAAAGAAGATCTCGACGCCGTGTCAACCGACTTTCCTGTGATCATTATACATCAATCAGGTCACCTTTCGGTAGTGAATACAAAAGCGCTGGAAATGATTGGCTATGACGCAAGCACAGAAGATCCAAAAGGCGGAAAAATAAGACGTACTGCCGGTTCAAATGAGCCCAATGGAGTATTGGAAGAAGTGGCACATTTCGCAGTTTTATTTAAAGATTTTCTACCAAAAATGACTCCGGAGCTTCAAGACGAAATGTTACTGAAAGGTCAAAAATTGTATGCCTCTTTTGGGTATACAACAGCGCAAGAAGGAAGAAGCACCCCAGATGGCACAGCTACCATGGAAAGAGCAGCTGAAAAAAATACCTTAATTTTAGATATTGTTTCCTATGCTGATATACAAGCAAATAGAGCAGCTGCAGAATCTAAATATCAAGGTCTTACTTATACAAATAAATACCGCGTAGGAGGTGTGAAATTAAACTTAGATGGATCCCCGCAAGGTAAAACTGCTTGGCTTTCTCATCCTTATTTAATCCCCCCTGAAGGAGAATCTAAAGATTATCACGGTTATGAAAGTATGACTGATGAACAGGCCTATGAATATGTCGCTGACGCTTATAAAAATAATTGGCAGATTATGTCTCATTGTAACGGTGACTCAGCCATTGACCAATACATAAATGCTGTTTCCAAAGCAAATAAGGAATTTGGAAACGAGGATCGTAGAACCATTATTATACATGGGCAAACCGCCAGAGAAGATCAACTAGATAGTTTTGTGAGCGAAAAAATATGGCCTTCATTTTTTCCAATGCATACATTTTATTGGGGAGACTGGCATGTGAATTCAGTGTTGGGTAAAGAACGTGCTTACAAGATTTCTCCAACAAATACAGCGTTGAAAAAAGGTCTAAAATTCACCTCGCATCATGATGCACCGGTGGCATTGCCAAGTTCTATTAGGGTTTTATCGGCCACTGTAACAAGAGTTTCAAGAAGTGGTCAAATTATAGGGCCTGATGAGCGTGTTTCGGCGTATCATGGCTTAAAAGCACTAACTGACTGGGCTGCTTATCAACATTTTGAAGAATCAACTAAAGGTACCATCGAAATAGGAAAAGTAGCCGATTTCATCATCTTAGACAAAAACCCGCTTAAAATAGATCCTATGGAACTAGAGAACTTAGAGGTTGTTGCAACGTATAAAGGTGGTAAGGCTGTTTATAATAAATAAAAGAAAACTGAGCTCTATGAGTATGTCATCTTTAGCATTAAGAATAATATCAAGTACATTTTTGGTAATAGTACTTCAATATAATTTGCAGGCACAAAACCAGGATTGGATACTCCTTGCCAAAAAGGATGTGAGTTATAAAGCCGATAAAGATGTGTTGACACTTATAGGAAATGAAAGAAAAGTAGAGAAAATAAAATTAAAGTGTACACAGGGCTCGCTAAAAATTAAAAAAACGACGTTGATATATAGTGCTACAGATCATGAGGAACACAAACCCAAAGGTACTGGTATTTTAACGAAGGGTACAAGTTCAATTCCTTATAAAATAGCACAAGACAAAAATCTAAAACAAATAGAAATTGAATATGAAGCCTATGGCAATACTCTTTTGACCAAAAGGGCCAAGGTTGAAGTTTTAGGATTAAAACATAAAAAATAAACAGATGATTGGTATTCATAAATGGCTTCGTAATGTGCTAAACTACAACTTGTTAAAAAACATTTGTATCGGTATGCCTGTATTAACAACTTTCATGATCGTTTCAATTATGTCTTGTGAATCAAACCCCAAGGTACAAACTCTATGGGTGAATAGTGCCAAAGTTGATTGTGTTGGTGTAGGCCCGATGCAATGTTTTCAAATAAAAAATGAGGAGGACGAACCCTGGACAAACCTGTATCAGGAAATATCAGGTTTTGAATTTGAGCCTGGATATATTTATAAGCTCAAGGTCGCCATCGACACCTTGGATAAAGCCACATTACCTGCTGATAAATCATCTTTGGTGTATCGATTAGTGGACGTTTTGTCAAAACAAGCCGATCCCGTATTATCACTAAATGATATCTGGGTAGTTACCAAAATTGAGGGAGCTGAGGCTAAAAGTATCAATTCGAGAGAAAACCCGGTTTTGGAAATCAATACAAGGTCAATGAATATTCTAGGGTCAGATGGTTGCAATAATTACAGAGGAAAAATAGAGGCTTTATCAGAAAATAAAATCTCATTTGGGCCTATCATGAGTACTAAAAAAGCGTGTCGAGACATGGACTTACCAAATAAATACACCACTGCCTTAAGCAAGGTAAAATCTTTTAAAAAAGAGCATTTAGAATTGATCCTTTATGATGAAAATAATCAAGAACTGTTATCATTTAAAAAAGTAGACTGATGAATACCATAGAAATGCGAAATACACACTTAGAGCAAGACAAAAATGCCTTGTATCAGGATATCTATGTGGATGGCGTACCTTTTCAGGCTTCGCTAAAGAAAAGATATCCATTAGAATTTTCAACGGGTAGATATAAGGAAGAATTCCTGCCCCGATTCATGTCAAAAAGAAACAACACGAATCACGCTTCTGATTCCCAAAACCTAAAGATGATTGCACCAATTTACGGCTGTCAGGATAATTGCTGTATGTATTTATTTGCAGAAATCGAGTATACAGATTCACAGGTCAAATGGTTGAGAATTGGACAGGATTCTGCCTATTTAGGGACTAGTGAACGTGAACAGGAACCGCTGGTTTGGCTCAATGGATTTAATAATTTAGTATTCGACAAAAATGAATATGAGCGCATTTTTAATTGAATTACACTTTTCCCCCGAGATATTTTAATCAACAATTAAAAGCAAATATTTATGATGAATCGAAACACACTATTTATTTTAATTCTGAGTTTTTTTGTAATAGCATGTCAAAGTAATAAGACGAAAAACGATAAACATGATCCAGTAAAGACAAAACCTAACAAGCCAGCAAATGTTGTTGGTGGTTGGAGTCAGTCAGAAATCAACGAAGACGTCAAAAATGCTGCTAATTTTGCATTACAAGAGATTCAATCACCCTCTGAAATTGAAGAAATCTTAGAAGTGAAAACTCAAATCGTAAGCGGAAAAAACTACGATATTACATTTAGCTTAAAAAATGGTGAAAAATGGAATGTTGTAGTCTATAAAAATGTAAAGAATGAATACAGCTTGACAACGTCAAACAATCTCACTCCATAAAACTTTCCAATTGTAACGGTGACTCAGCAGTTCCCCAATACATAAATGCTGTTTCCAAAGCAAATAATTAATGCTTTTCTAATCAACCGAAACATGTGAATTCAACAAGTCAATATTTTCATTCATAACGGTCAAAAAATCTCCGTCATCTGGCTTGTTGGAACAAAGTTTAAAAACGGCGATTTCAATACCCATAGATTCTAATTGAGTCTGAGTTTCATCCCTTGGTGCAAATTCCCATAGCATCAAGTTTGGTTTGGAGGTTGAAACCAGCTTAGTTAGTCCTTCCCATTGATGGCTGTCTGGAATTTCATTGGGTTCAAAATGCACACTATTCATATTCAGATCATATCCTTTCGAGAGATATTGATAAACTGGATGTGAGCCTAAAATGATTTTTCCTCGCAAGCCAGTCGCAGCTGATAGCATTTTATCGTGTAATTCTTTTAAATCGATTTTTAGCTTATTTAAATTTGCTGTCAATTCAGATTCTTTCTCTGGAAGATGCCTTAACAAACCTAGGTAGACAGCTTCAGCCTGTTGTAGATTCAAGTTAAAATCTAACCAGGTTGTCATTGCGTACCCATCGTGATGATGCTCTCCATCAGGTCCGTGACTATGAGTTACTCCACCTTGTAATGGAATCAAAAATTCTTCAATCGAAGCACTTATGTCAATAATCCTACTTGAAGGTAAACTGACTTTGGTCATCCATTGTGCATAATTTCCTCCATAAGATAAAACGACATCTGCCTTTTGATATGCTTGCAATTCAGTTTCAGCGGGTTCCCAGTGCGCAGGATCAACATTTTTTGGAATGATATAACTCATTTCTATATATTCTCCTCCAATTCGCTCTGCAAAATAATGCAAGGGATAATTTACTGAAATAACGACTGGTTTAAGCTGTTCTTGACCCTTCTTTTTTGCTGGTTGTTTATCACATCCATAAAAAAGAAAAACAATTAAAATCAACGTGAATCTTTTCATGTAAAAAAATTTAAATAATAAAATGTTGAATAAAATCTTGAATAAAAAAGCCTGTAATCTGGTACAACAAAAATGAAATACAGCAACTAAAAAAAATCATGATTACCAACTCAAACCCTATTATTTCAGCGGTTTTATTCTTACTGGAGCCAATAGTGAACATGGTAAACAATTCGTCTTTTCTAAGCCTTAAGGTAAGTAAGACAATTAAAGAAATAATTATCAGGGTTGCAATTCCAACCAGAATAAACACCATGTTAAATATTTTCTTGATTCTAAAAATGGTCTGTAGCAGATTGTCTACGACTATAGTTGGTACCGCTATTTGCCCCATTAATTCTTGAGATTCAAACCTTCCTCTTAAAATCGTTGAAGCTTTCACGTCATTCGGCACAAAAATAATGGCGCTAAGCGGGTAAGTGTCCATATCACCATGAAAATGGAAACTTCCTGCATTTTTATCGTTGATTTCATTATACATAAACACTTTAGAACTGGCAGTAACTTTTGCACTATCTCTTTGTAAAACCAAGGTCGGATCTTCTACTTTTTGTAAATCCTGATGGCCATGGCCCAGGCCCATAATGATCCAGTTGGTTTTTAAATCTGTAAAAACGCCATTGTCATCCGGGCTATTCGCAGCCATAAGCACACCGACTATTTTCATTTTTAAGGGGTATACTCCAGCCAGATCAATAAAATTTTCAGGTGAAGAAACCAAGTCATCTCCTACTTTCAGATTTAATTCATTGGCCACATTGCTACCTAAAACACATTCACCAACGTACTGCAAATTTCTTCCATATTGCAGTTCTAAATTTCTAAATGAAAAATAATCAAGGTCGGTTCCTACAATCGGAAAGCCTCTTGCCTTGAAAACAGATAAAATTGGTATGCCATAACCAAGCCCTGTTCTGTTCAATTTTCCAACATCTCCTAATGAACTAGGCTCAACTTTATCTTGCTCAAAATACAACGTATTAATTACTAACTCTGTAGATCCTCCCTTTGAACCCACAATTAAGGGAGTCGCATTGGCCCTCAGAAGCATTTGCTCTTCACTTTCTGAAATCAATCTTTCCAGCCCAATAGGCAAAAACAAAATCAAGCCCACACAAAAAACCAAAACAAGGGTTCTGAACTTGTAGAAAGTTAAATACTTTATGGCGAGGTAAAGGCTCTGTTTCATGATCTATCTCGCTTGAAAATTTTTAAAATCGATCACTTGTTCAAAACCCTCAAGAACATCATGATCATGAGTCACCGTAATCAATGTAGAATTATTTTTCTCGACGGCATTAAAAAGAATATCCATGATTCTTTTTTTATTGTCAGGATCCAGATTTCCAGTTGGTTCATCTGCCAAAATAATTTTTGGCTTATTGATAAGCGCCCGGCAAATAGCAACCCGTTGTTTTTCTCCTTGCGACAATTTAAACGGATACTTATGGAGTTTATTAGAAATTCCCAGATCAGCAGCCAGACGCTGAAGTTCCGTCAAAGTATCATTCTCCATTTTTAGACTAGAATTGATACGAAATGGTAGGCGAATGTTATCCGATACATTGAGATAGGGAATTAATCTAAAATCTTGAAAAACAAATCCAATATTCTCGATCCTATAATTTCTGCGGTTTTTATCACTTAGATTATTGATTTGTTCCTCATTAATTTTTACGGTTCCTTGCTGAGGAAGGATAATCCCTGCCAATAAATTCAACATGGTCGTTTTACCAAAACCACTTGTTCCAATAATGGCAGTTTTACTTCCTGAATTGAATTTCAAATCATCTATTTTCAATTTGAAATCAGCATCAGGATACCTAAAAAATAAATTCTCAATGACAATCATCTCAACAAGATTTAAAGCCTGACTTCTTCAATAATTTCAATATCATGCACTTTCCATACGCCCTCCTTAGATTGAACACTCAAAATAGCTTCATATTGATTCACTCTACTGTGAATATGGCCCCAATGGCCAACATCTCCTGTTACAATCCATTTGCACTTGAAGGAAAGGCCTTCTTTGTCTGAAGAAACTTCTTCAACGTCAATTATTTCAACATTTTTTACTTTGACCTGAATTCCTCCTTGGTTTTCCATTACCATACTTTTTTTGGTTTGGATATAGAGGTTCGTCAGTAATTCTTCATCGTTACTCACCGCTAGCTTATCGTAAACATCGCTTTCCTCTCTAAAGTCAAAAGCCCTGTACGTATTTTTAAGAAGGTGCCCAATCATGGATACCGCTTCTGGTTTAGAAAATGAATATTGTTTTATAAATGGCAGGGTCAAACGCTGTTGAAAATACTTGCCAGAAACAAATATAAGGCCTCCTAAAAGCAATACAATTCCGAGTTTCATCAATCTTTTTTTGCTTTTGAAAACAGTAATCACACCAAAAAACATAACTAAAACCGCAACTAAACTTAATACAGGAACTTTGGCATATGAAACTTCAACTTCTGAAATTGTTGGCAACTTGTACTTTTTTAAATAATTCTTCCAAATCAGAATGTTGTCATCTTCTTTTAAGATATATGGCATCGGCCCTGCGGGGTCTGTGGCTACATTTGGAATTTCTTTTATTTTAGCAGAGAACATATCCCAATTAATACTCACGTCCTGAGCGATGCTCTCATGCGGATAAGCAAAAATCACCCCGATAACGGCAGAAGAATAATCCATAGGCTCCGGAACTTCCATAATCTGAATACCAGCCAATGACCATTTTACGAAATGAATTTTATCTATAATCGGATTGCCTAATTCCCCATCAATAGTCACCAGGTTTCTCGATACTAAAAATTCTCCTATCGTTTCTTTTAGTTCTTTCTGATCCTCAATTTCAATGGCGTCACCAAGTTTATACTTCATCGGTAACCATTCCTCCAGATCTTTTACCCGTACCAAAACTTCATGTCTAACTTCATAAGGATCCACATACAGGAATGACATCAAAGACGATTGATGATGTCTTCGTAAATTGTTATTATTGAATTTAGAATACCAAGGGTCTTCCCAATTCAAATTCAAAGTGGAGGGCTGACTCAAGTACCTAAGGTCATTAACGGGAATATTTTTATGATAGGTAACAAAACCAATACTGGCTCTGGTTCCTCTACGCCCTTCTTCCATTGGTGGTGTTATGATTACTTTTCGGGCTTTTTGATGAAGTGGGTAAACTATTTCAACAAACAAGACCTCTTTGCTGACATTTGTGTTCTTGTCCACAACTCCGGTATATAATGAGGCCCTGTATTTTCTTGGGACTATTTCTCTCTTAACTATCCGTCCTATTAAGTTCTTGCCATCTGCATTGAGAGTAAAGATATTCTCATAAAAATAATTTGAACCCTGAGATTTTATCAACTCATTTACTTCATCGATCAACAATTCTTGAGGCACTATTTGTTTAAAGTATTTCCAATCTTTCAGGCCTATCTCATAGGTCACTCTGATCTGACCTTCTTCAACATAAATCTCTATAATGGTCTCACATTGATCTGCCCTGATTAAACTAATAAAGTCTGCTTTTACCGGTTGGTAAAAGAGAAGAACGAGGGAAATAATTAAAATACTCTTTGCTTTCATTTCAATGGAACAATGTGAATATAAAATAAAAAAGCCACAATTGTGACTTTTTTATTTCGATATAACGTGGCTAATTTCAAATTGAAAATAGTTTGAACTGTTGAACTACTCTACTATACTATGTTTCTTCTTATATTCTTCTTCATTTTTGATTATTTTAGATTGATTTTATGCGCTAAACAAAGCTCTTATACATATACAAATTGACCTATAATCAATAAACATGGATATATTCGTTGTCGACTCACATTAAAATTAGGTAATACTACAGGAATAAATAAATTGTACACTAATGTACAATTTTACTTCTTTTTATATTATGATAGAAATCACTATTTCAAAAGATGACTTCAAAAAGTCTGAAATTCCATGGCTGGAACTAGGCCTTAAAACTCTTGCAATACATGGCCTTAGTAATATCAAAATAGATGTGATGAGTAAAAAATTAAATATATCCAGAACAAGTTTTTACCATTTATTTACATCTAAAAACAACTATATTTACAGATTGTGCGAATTCTGGGCTTATTCAGGAACTTTTAAATACATAGAGCGTCTTCAAAGGATAGAAAAACCAAGCGAGAAATTGATCGAAATCATTCGCTTTATTTCTCGGGATCGTTTAGAAGGAATAGCATGGATAAGTTATAAGCATATTGGCGATAACAACCATGAAGTGAAGAATATTCTTCATAAAATTGAATCATTGCGTATTGAATTTGTCTCAGGCATATTGATTGGTCTGGGCTATTCTGACGAACAAGCCAAAGTTAAGGCTCGTGTATTAATGTATTTCTTATTTGGATGGTTGGTGTTGGAATGGCCGAAAGAGAAAAAAAATGAAATATCCGAATCCGAAATAATCGAATTGCTGAGATCTATTGAGATAGATTTGAATTTTCATGACTCACAGTCCTAACTTATGAAACCACTGAAAAATGAAAAGATCCCTTCTCACTTTTTTTTGTTTGTTTTTAGTTGCAGTCGTAATGGCTCAATCCGAAACGGATTCTACGAGTACCTACAATAATAAGGAAGGGTTCGGAGGACCTAAAACGATAGGAGCACAATTGCAAGTTGATAATCAACCCAAATTCAACTACCGTATTCCAATTAAGGTCACCAAACCTTGGTATGATTTTAAATCGAACTTGTCAAAAAATACCGGGCTTGAGTTTGGGATCAATTATACCAGTTTAATCATTGCCTCGACCGAAACAATTTCAGATGAAAATACCAATAATGCCAGTAGCGGGGTATTTGACGTTCAGGCGGGGTGGACTTTTTTAAACCGAAAAAAAGGCAAAAACACCGGGAAGATCTTTGTAAAAATCAACGATAGACATTCTTACAAAGGCCCAGGTAGTACTCCTCCAATGTTTCATGGCCTCAACGAATCAGGATATTATGGACTTCCCGCCACTGGATACCGAGATTACAGCATAAGAATGTTAGAGCTAAATTACCAACAGGCTCTTTTTGACAATCATTTGCATGTTGTTCTTGGGAAGGTTGATCTAACCAATTACTTCAATTTCCACAGTTTGATTGTACCCTGGCAACACTTTATTGGCTACGGCGCTTCCGTGAGTGGATCTGTAAACTGGCCGGATCAGGGTTTAGGAGGCGTAGTAAGCATTCGCCCTACTGAGAAACTTTACATTATGGGTGGTTTGGCCGATGTGAGAGGTGATGTTTTCAGGGATGGTGAATTCTTGAATTTTGGCGACCAATTTCAAGATGGTAACTTCTGGAAAGGAGTTGAGCTGGGATACGTTCCATCATTTGAAGAGCGATATTTCAAAAAAATATCCATTATGTATTGGAATAGTGACGCCTACACCAATGTGAATGGCACCCTTATTGCCTCTGGCCAAGGTGTCGCCATTAGTGCTAACTGGTTTTTTTCAGAGCGTTTCATTCCTTTTGTGAGATTTGGAATTTCAAATGGCAATGGTGAAAACGCCTTCTACAAGTCTGATATTCAAGTAGGACATGGGTATCGTTTTCTCAATTATGACATTTTGGGTGTTAGTCTGAGTTGGAATGAACCAAATATTCCGGATGTTAAAGACCAAATTACTGCTGAAGTATTCTATAGGGTAAATTTGACTGCGCATTTTGAAGTAACCCCAAGCATGCAGTTTGTGTCGAATCCTACATTTAATCCAGATAGCAACAGCCTGTTTTACGCTGGATTCAGAGGAAGGATAACGTTCTGACGAAGATTCTTATCGGTATAATTCTTTAGGTTATTCGTTTCGTTTTAATTACATTACAAATATCTTTGGTTAAAGCCTTTTAGTGGCAGGCAATGTAGCTAAACAGGAAGAATCCGCGATTTATTAAGGTAAAAAATAAGCCTGAAAAATCATTGAATTTGAGCTACTTCGCGATTAATTTTAACTAACAACTTTTATATTCAGACCATAAAAAAACTAATTTCAACCTTCTTCCTTATTTTGCTGCACACGCTTTCCTCAGTCCAAAGTTTAAAGATCGACGAGGAATTGGGCAAACAGAATATTGCCATGGTGGAGCAAGAAATGGGAATCTATGATGATATAAAAAAGACTGCCTATTTAACAAAAGTTGTAGATCGTCTCATTGCAAAACTAGACAAACCACTATTTAACTAACGTTTTAAAGTACACAATATCAAAAAGATAAGTAGGGTTCCTACTGCGAAAATCTTGAATTCAAACCAAAGTTTTGTATCTTGAACACTCGCCTTAAGAAAGCCTATGCATTTAATTGACACGATCGATCTTACAGATTACAGGACAGTTCTGCTCCTGTACCTGTTGATATTTGTAATTATTCTTTTTCGATATGCCATACTTTCAGGTTCTTATTATTACCTATTTCATATCGCTTTTAAAAAGAAATATGCGGATCGAGTGTTGACTACAAAAATGCCTTCAGCAGAACAAATCAAAAGAGAAATAAGGCTCTCCATTTACAGTACTTTTATTTTTGGTCTTGTTGGAGTCCTGCTCATTTTTTTATGGCAAAATGGATATACCCAAATATATCTGGCCCCTGGCGATTATCCATTGTGGTATTTTCCGATTAGTATTTTACTTTTCATGTTGATGCATGATACCTATTATTATTGGATGCATAAGTGGATGCATGATTATAAGTGGCTGCGACGCTATCATTTAGATCATCATAAAAGTGTTAATACAACGGTTCTAACTTCCTTTTCTTTTCATCCTGTGGAGTCTTTCTTTCAAGCCATTATTCTCCCCATCTTATTCATGATCATCCCTTTACATCTTTTTGCCATACTTCTCATTCTTTTATTGATGACCTTTTCAGCCATAATCAATCATGCAGGAGTTGAAATCTATCCACGAAGTTCATTTTTTAACGGGTTTCGAAAATATGTTATTGGAGCCACCCATCACGATATTCATCACCGTCATGCTCAAAAAAACTTTGGTTTGTATTTTACCTTTTGGGACAAGTGGATGAATACCGATTATTGATTGTTATTTCATCCAATTCAGATCAAGTATTACTCACTTCCAATACTTCTTCCTTCGGATCAAGGACTTCCATTTTTTGTTTTTCTTTTACTGGAAATGTCCACTTCAGTCCAAAGAAGGGTCTTAAAAAGGCGATTCTTCGTAAAACAAATTCATACAGCAGGAAGCAAACAACTACTGTAAAAACAGCGATAGCAATAAACTGAAGCCATGGAGATATGTTTAAGGGTAAAAAAAGCTTGGCTCCTGCAAATAGAACAACCATGTGAATGATGTACACCGGATACACTGCCTGACTTAAATAATTCAGCGCTTTACTTGGTTTGTTCAAATACCTGTATCCAAAACCAAAGACACCAAAAATCCAGCAATTGGACTCAATAGCCATGAGATACCCCGGTGCTTGCGTACCATAGATATAGAATCGAATTCCAAAAAGAACAATGGCCAATCCAGTATATAACCATCTCCATTTCAAAACAGTATTCCAGAAATTTTTCCCGCTATATACCAAAAGGAATCCAAACAAAAAGGCGAGCATCCCATTAAAAAATCCATGCCATGTCTCCGCATACAAGGCAAAAAGCTGCGGTTTTATCAATACCACTTCAAGAATAAAAAACAACGAGATAATAAAAGGACCCCCCGGATGGTTCATCAATGTAGCAAGTCCTTTCTTGAATTTATCATTGTTATAGTTCTTCAAATAATAGCATAGAGGTAATAACAAGAGCACATACACAAAGATATTTCCTAAAAACCAGAGGTGACCTTGGTGAGGGAAGTAGCCCAAAGGCATGTTATAATAATCCTGAAAAAGATACATGTGTAACGGCGTAATCGCAATGATACCAAAAACAAAAGGCAACAATATACGTTTTGATCGCTCCAGTAATAATTGCTTCCAGTTTCGTTTCCTGGTCGCAAAATACAGCCCCATTCCTGAAACGAAAAACAACAATGGAATACGCCAGACGTTTAACATAGTCATTGGTTGCCACAAGGATTCCAGCGATTCATCGTTCTTTATAAAACCTATGAACATGGCCCATGGTTGAAAAATAATGGCTATATGATAAATCAATAACAAACCTATTGCTATTACCCGTAACCAATCTATATCGTGTCTTCTTTCTGATCTCATTTTGAATCTTGTTAAGTATTATTATTGTAACATCATCGCCATTACCGGACGTAATTTTTCTATTTCGTTCAAATCAAGTTGTAAACCGATTGGGCTTAGTTGTTGTTGTAACATTTCATAGATAGGCTTTATCTCCGCATAAGGACCGCTCACACTTTGTCCTGGTGTGGCGCCAAAATTGTTCTTCGCATTCTTATCGGCTTTGGCATCTAATAGAGACTGGGCAATTTCAACACGACAGAAAAATGCAGCTACATGCAAGGGAGTCGCCCCATCATTGTTTTTAATAGAAAGATCCGCACCTGCGTCAATCAACGCTTTTGCAATTTCTTTGTGATCAAAAGTCGCGGCTGTTGTAATTGGAGTAGATCCACTCATCTGATCCTTTTTATTCAAGTCTGTCCCCGCTGCAATATGTTGTTTAACAACTTCAAGGTTACCAGTCATCACTGCTGTTTGAAGGTCCATATCAGGGGTGTCAACTAACGACTTTGCTACAGCACTATTCTTAGAATCACTTTTGGCATTAGCGCCGGACTGAGCACATGCGCTTGTAATTAATAATACTAGTAGGGAAATACTTAAGACTGTTTTAATCGAATTCATTTTTTGTGTTTTCATGTTTTTAAATTTTAATAATTAAGGAGTTATTTTCTTTCTACAAAGATGCTACAAGCCCTAAGTATCTGCCAATCAGCTATGCAGCAATCTATATGAAGTTTGAGGAAGGGATGAAAATCATGATGCAAGCATATAAATTATGACGCAAAACCTCTTTTTTCGAAAAACCATCGTGTAAATTCATTGCAGGTGTGTTCTTAAATTTTTCTACTTTCGCAGGAACATAGTTTGGCATGTCAGATACATCAGAAATCAGATCAGAATTTATTGAAAAGGCAGAAGCCCTTATTCTGGAGAATATTTCGAATGAACAATTCGGAGTTTCAGAATTGGCTGAAGTCATGAATATGAGTCGCTCCAACCTATTGCGGAAAATCAAAAAAGACACACAGCTTTCCGCAAGTCAATTTATCCGTCAGGTACGCCTTGTCAAAAGTATGGAGCTATTAAAACAGCAGTCATTCACGGTTTCTGAAATTTCTTATAAGGTAGGATTTGGCAGTACCTCCTATTTTATCAAATGTTTTAGAGAACACTATGGATATCCGCCTGGCGAAGCTGGAAAAGTAAAAATTAAAGAAAAAACGTCGGAGGAACCTGTCAATCTATTACACAAATACAGATGGCTGTTTTTGGGGACGGCATCGGTGATTTTGATCATTTTTTCTTTACTAATCTTCAATAAAAAAGACACTAAACCTGTTGAAATTGAAAAATCCATAGCCGTATTACCCTTTAAAAATGAAAGCAGCGACTCCCTCAACTTATATTTTGTTAACGGCCTTATGGAGTCAAGTTTAAGCAACTTGCAAAAGATAGGAGACCTGCGTGTCATCAGCAGAACCTCCGTGGAGAAATACAGGAAATCGACGATGACTATTCCTGAAATTGCCCAAGAACTCAATGTAAATTACCTGGTAGAAGGCAGCGGGCAGCGTGTAGGAGATCAGGTTTTACTGAACATTCAATTAATAGATGCCTCCAGCGATACACCCATCTGGGCAGAACAATACAGTCGGGAGGTCGGAGATGTATTCGCTCTTCAAAATGAAGTAGCCAAAAAGATTGCTGCTTCGATTAAAGCAATGGTAACGCCTGAAGAATTAAAGCAAATTGAAAAAATCCCAACCGATAACTTAGTGGCCTACGACTATTACTTGCAGGCAATGGACCCCTATTACAGCAGAAGTGCAGAAGGGTTGCAAAAAGCCCTCCCATTATTTAAAAAGGCGATAGAACAAGATGATCAATTTGCCCTCGCTTATGCACATACCGCCATTGCTTATTATTTTATCGATTTAAATCAGGCAGAAAAGCAGCATACAGAAGACTTGAATAATTATTCTGACAAGGCATTATTGTACGATTCAAAATCTCCGGAAAGTCTTATTTCAAAGGCTCTTTACTATATGACCATTGAGGATTACAGATTGGCCCTTCCCTATCTTGAAAAAGCGCTGGAATACAATCCTAACTCTTCTGCAGTTATTCAAATGCTGGCGGATTTATATGCCCGGGCCATTCCCGACACAAGTAAATACCTGGAGTACGCGCTAAAAGGCGTGCAGCTTGATATCGCTGCAAACGATTCCATTGGTAAAAGTTATATTTATTTACATTTAGCCAATGCACTTGTTCAAACTGGTTTTGTTGATAAAGCAATTACTTATATCGATAAATCGCTTGATTTTAATCCGGACAATTTCTATTCTCCTCTGGTTAAAACATACATCATGTATGCCAAGAACGGGGATTTAGAAGCTGCCGAGAATGAATTGACACATCAATATACCAAAGATAGTACCCGATTAGATTTATTACAGGAAATTGCCAAAACTTATTATTTTCAACGAAAATATGATTCGGCTTTTACTCATTACAGGAATTTTGCAAATGCCAGAGAGAAATATGGACTCGATATGTATCCTCATGAGGATCTCAAGATCAGCTGGATCTATCAAAAGCAAGGCTTGCATGAAGAAGCAAAGAAATTTTTTAATTCTTATAAGGAGTACTGTGAAAACGACCAATCCATTTATAAGAGTGCCAGCCTGGCTTCCATGTATGCATATGAAGGAAAAAATAACCAGGCCATTGAACAGTTAAGCATTTTCGCTACACAAAGTGATTTTCAGTACTGGATCGTTGTTTTTATGGAAATGGACCCCATTTTAGAACCACTTAAAAGTCATCCCGACTTTGAGGATATAATGAATAAAATTAAAGATCAGTTCTGGAAGGATCACAATAAATTGAAAGCCTCTTTAAAAGAAAAGGGATTGCTGTAAATATGCATACAACTTAATTATGAAGAGTCCTTTTCTACTTTGAAAACTACAGATCTTTTATTCTTATTTAAAAGATTTAATTCCAACTAAAAATTTAGAAAAAAAAATAGGACATGCTACGCCGTATTGAGGCAGGTCAAGACGCTATACCTTCGCTGTATCAATTAATAAAGGTAGAAATCATGATTACATCAATTTGTATAGTAGGTATCGTTGTTATTAAGTTTATTATCATACAGGGATTGATGCGTCTTGGGATCTAATAAACCCTCACGTATCTCTTTAATTCGGTCTTTTTCCAAGACTTGGAGGTTCATTTATTAACACAACTTTAATTTTTACACATACGCAGTACAATTATATTTGTGCCATGAACCCAGCTAAGGTGCTTACCTTCTTTTTATTGTTATTTAGTGTTGGCCTTAGATCCCAAACGGTAAATAACTACCATGCCGGTTTTCAAACCATTCATTTTGTTGATTCGTCCAGGACATACAAACCCGATGCAGCATTCAATGACACACTTCGTTTCAGACCCTTAGATATTGATATCTGGTACCCGACAAAGGATATAGCTACGGAGAAAATGTTGTTTGAAGATTTGTTCAAACTTCATGAAGAAAGAGCCAACTTTTATCAGGATGAAGAAGATTATACCGGATTTTCTGATGAGTTAATTCTCTATATGGCTGCTGGTTATGGATTGGATGCGAAGGATGGAAAGCGACTGTTAAAAATACAGACAGCCAGTTATAAAAATGCCTCTGTCCCAGGTGAAAAATTCCCTGTAGTTATCTATATGGCGGGTTACAACGGGATGGGTTGGGAAAATTATCGAATGCTTGAATCACTTGCGGAAAATGGTTATGTGGTACTGTCAATATCCTCTATTGGTAGGTATCCCGGAAACATGACCAACGATATCCCGGATACTATGGAACAAGTGTTGGATGCCGAATTTACGATGGGTTTTTTAAAACATCAGAAATTATTTGATATCGATTTTGAAAACATGGGCATTCTCGGTTTAAGCTGGGGTGGCATGAGTGGAATCTTGTTACTGGATAGAAATCCTGACATAAAAGCAATGGTTTCTCTTGATGGAACCGATAATTTTTATTTTGGAGATACGGATGAAGACGATCGGTATCTTTCCAATATTTATGCCGCTGATCTAATTCATCCCGGAAAAACGAGGGCTGCCTTTATGCATATGGAAGGTGGAGATCGATTCGATGAATTTATCCCTAAAGGCGCGTATCGATATATAGACAGTATTTCTTCTCCGTCAAAATACCTCCATTTTTCTCATAGCAAACATGAAGATTTTAGCAGTTTGACCTGGGCTTTACAATCGTCGAAAATGTCTGTGATTAACTATGAGGAAATGATGGAGAGTACCAATCTTTTTTTCAATAAATACTTAAAAGGAGTTGAAGGTTTGGAAGCCTACCTGAATCAATTGGTAAAAAAAGAATATATAACGGATCGACCACAAATTTATCCAAAAACAGAGACAAAGATTCAAAGCCTGAAAGGCAGCATCAAGAGTCAAAAAGATTTGTCGTCATTATCTTTTGTAAATATTGGTATTCTGAATTCTGAGATCGGAACCGTCAGCAATAAAAAAGGGAAATTTGAGCTTCAGATTCCAATGAATGAGGCATTTGATTCCATACGTATCTCTATGATTGGCTACAAACCAAAAAAAGTTGCGATTGAAGATTTGACCACTACAATTGACTCTATAGAAATTTTTTTAGAGGAAGACATCGCTGAACTCAATGAAATTGTTTTAAAGACAAAAACATGGAAGAAGAAAAAACTAGGTAACCAAACAATATCCAATTTTATTGGACACCTCTTCTATTACGATCAGCTTGGTAAAGAAATGGGTATCAAATTAAATGTAAATAAAAAACCAAATTTTGTCGAGGCCTTCAATTTCCACATTTCTTATAACAGGTTTAGCGCCAAGTCCTTCTTTCGCTTAAATATGTACGAAATTGAAGATGGAAAACCAGGTAAAAATATAGTAAACCAAAACATTATTATAGGGATAGAGCCCAAACAAACCGGCATGATTTCGATCGATTTGGAGCCTAATGATATTGTTTTAACCAAGGATGTGATTGCAACCTTAGAATGGATCGATACTGAAGGCGAGATGAAGCCCACGGAAGCCCTTGTGATTTCAGTAGGGTTGTTTACCGGTGGCGTTTATGAACGAAATTCTAAGGAAGCCAAGATGAGAAAGCGATTGAAAGGCATGGGTCTTGGATTTACCATGGATGTGAGGTACTAGTTAATGAAATCTTATTTTTCCTGAAATAACAACCATGTTTCAGGATCTATTACCACAGAATCTGGTTTGCCTTCTAATTCGATTTCGAACTTTGATGATTTCTCGCTCACCATCACTTTCTTAATTTCCATTTCATCGTCTGAAACGATGCCAAACTCGATTGGAAATTTAAAAACGTGGTGTTTTTGCACTTGTTTAACCGAAATGGTCAGTTTTCCATTGTGATACTTCCAGAGCCATTTTAATTCAGGGTACCCTTTTATATAAAGCCATTGATTAAAAAACTCTTCCAGATCATCACCTGAGGCATTTTCCATTTCTTGTTGGAAATCCTCGCTTAGGACATTTGCGTTTTGATACTTTTTATAATAAGTTCGAATCCCATCCCAAAAAGCCTCATCGCCAATTCTATGTCGTAACATATTGAGTACCCAACTACCCTTTTGATACGTATTTCTGCTCAAGACCTTTTTAGGGTCTGTAATAGTGAGATCGATGATGGGAGAAGGGTTCTTTAGATAGTATTCAAAGATTTCGATTTGGTCCTTTTGGAGTTCTTCTTTCCTTTTTTCATTTCCGTCAACCTCTTCCTGATAGAGTATTGTGAAATAGGTTGCGAAGCCTTCACTTAGCCACACATGGTTCCAATTATCTTCTGTGGCAGAATTGCCGAACCATTGATGCGCTATTTCATGTGCCATCAATCCTTGTATTTCTTTGTTCCCGGTAATACTTGTTTCCTTATACGATATGGTTCCCGCATTCTCTAAACCTCCCCACTTGGTTTTTGCCTGCATATTGGCAAGTTTTGCATAAGAATAAGGACCTATTTGGCTTATGAAGTACTCCATGATTTTTGTGGCTTCCTCAAAATCCGTAAAACCCTCTTGCCTGTTCTCGGGATACACCCAGGCGCTGATATCTATTCCTTCTACGGTTCCCAAATAACTGGCAGCAAATCGGGTAACGCCAATAGTCATTACCTTTGTGGCCACAGGAGCTGGTTCAAAATAGCGTGTCATTTTTAAATCATTCCCCAAACTACTTTCCTCAATTTTCTTGCCGGTTGCCACAACATCATAATGGTCTGGAGCAATAATTTTAAATTCAACTGAAGCTTTGTCATATGGGTGATCAACACAAGCAAGCCAATACCTGGCAAGATTTGGCCAGTTATCGCCAAAAAAAGATCGCTGCCCATATTTTGTCGTATCTATTACCAATCCTTTTTCAGGAATCCCTGCATATTTAATAGTATATTCTCTTGTTTGATCTCCTTGTTGAGACGGCGTGATATGTATTTTATCGTTTGAATAATCATAGTTCGCTTTTTCGCCATTTTCCAACACTTCTTTTAAGCGCATCCCAAAATCTCCTTGGTTTTTAATAAGATCAAGGGAAAAAGTGTCTATCCCGTTTTCAAAGTTGACGTAAATAGTCGATTCTCCTTTAATTTCGTTGTTCTTGTCGTTAAGTTGGAGGTTAAATTCATAGTGCTGCACATTTGCAGAACTATTCCTCTTGTATGAATCTTGGGCATAGACAACAGCAGAAAACAAAAAAACAATTAAAAGGCAGGGTATAACTTTAAAGTTCATTGAAATAATTTTCGGGGGAAAATACAAAAATTAAATATCCCTTTTGCAATCGATCAAATTCTATTAGCTTGCATTCGTTAATCGTTTGCTATGGTTATTACAAAAGTTAAAAATATGCCTTCAAAACTCTTTCCTGTATACATCCTTTTTATATGTCTTATAGCTTGTCAGGATAACGATCTCATCGTAGATGTTCCACAGAATCCTGTTGATGAGGTTGACGAAATTAGTGATACTGAATTATTAGACCTGACTCAGAGAGAAACGTTCAATTATTTCTGGGATTTTGCGGAATCAAATTCGGGAGCCATAAGAGAAAGATACCACCCTGATCAACCATCTTTAAATGCCCATGTGGTCACTTCTGGAGGAACCGGATTCGGTCTTATGGCGATGCTTGTTGGTATTGAAAGAGGGTATGTAGGGCGCTCTGAGGCAACGGACAGAATAAAAAATATCTTGTCTTTTTTAGATTCTTCAGATCGATTTCATGGTGCCTGGTCTCATTGGATAGATGGGAGAAATGGAAAAGTTATTCCATTTAGCGCCCAAGACGATGGAGGAGATCTAGTTGAGACTGCTTTTTTAGCCCAGGGCTTAATTTGTATTGCAGAATACTTTAAAAATGGTACAGATTCAGAAAAAGAAATTTCCAAAACTGCTGATGACCTCTGGAAAGGAATCGACTGGAAATGGTACACCCGATCAGAGAAAACCTTGTATTGGCATTGGAGCCCAAACCATGATTTTTCAATGAATTTTAAACTTTCAGGATACAACGAAACACTGATTACTTATATTATGGCTGCCGCTTCAACCTCCTATGGTATTTCTAAAGATGTTTATACGAATGGCTGGGCAATGAATGGCAATATCATGAGTAGTGAGAACACCTATGGATACCCATTACTTGTATCTCATCATGGTGCACAAACCTATGGAGGGCCTTTATTTTGGGCACATTATTCATACCTTGGATTGAACCCAAATGGCTTAGAAGACGAATTTGTAAATTATGGAGATGTAAATATAAATCATACTAAAATTAATCTTCAGTATTGTATCAGCAATCCAAAACAATTCCCTTCATATGGACAGAACTGCTGGGGGCTCACGGCAAGTTATTCAAAAAATACTGATGGAAGTATCGGTTATTCGGCGCATTCACCCAACAACGATTTAGGAATAATTTCTCCCACGGCAGCGCTTTCTTCCATGCCCTACACTCCCCAGGAATCTATGAAAGCATTGCGTTATTTTTATTCAAAAAAAGACAAGCTTCTTGGTCCTGCCGGGTTTTATGATGCCTTTAAAAGTGATGATACCTGGGTGGCTGAAGCCTATTTAGCAATTGATCAAGGACCTATTATCGTTATGATTGAGAACCATAGATCCGGAATGCTTTGGAACTTATTTATGGGAAATAGTGATGTGCAGGCAGGACTTGACAAATTAGGATTTAGCTATGAAAATTAAGGCGTGGTGGCTTTGTACATCACCGCTTGTGAATTCGTAGAAATTTCGATCTTGCCATTTGCTACCACCATAAAAGCTTCTCCTTTTCTTAATTCCAGGGAAGCATTATTTTGAACAACTTTTGCTTCACCTTCGATCAGCAAATAGATCTCAATGGTTGCGGCTTCATGTGTATAAACTTCGTGAGTCTTTAGCGTAATCTCACTTAACTGAAAATCAGGAGCAACACTGCTATATACTCGTTCCAGGCCATCTTGCAACAAAGTTCCCTCTAGAATAATCGGACGTGTTTCTTCAAACGCAACATGCTTTAGCAATTCGGCAATATCTATATGCTTTGGCGTTAAACCTCCTCTTAAAACATTATCAGAATTAGCCATCAATTCTATATTCTGTCCTTCTAAATAAGCATGAGGAACACCGGCATCCTGAAAAACACCTTCCCCCTTTTGAAGTTTTAAAACATTAAAAAAATAAATGGAATAAATCCCTTTATCAAATCCATTAGAAACACCTAACACAGAAACAGCCTTCGCAGCCCAGAAATCCGGATTCTTTTTATTGAGTTTGCCCTCTTTATAGAGTGGCATGATTCGGTCTATCAAAGGTTTTAAAATCTGGTTATTTTCTTCAGAAGAAAGGTTCATTACATAGCTGTACATGCCTTTATATCCTTCTTTTTTAAAAACATCCACTAAAAAGCTTAATTCTTCTCGCTCCTGAAGTGTTTGAAACAACTTTTGTGGAGGGGCAAAACCATGTAATAACCAAAATTCCCCCAAGGCAACCATGATCTCAGGTTTATGGTTGTCATCCTTATAGTTTCTGAAAGTAGCATGCAGATCTATTCCTTTTTCATTCTCCAACTTATACCCTTTCTCTGCTTCCGTTTTGGTAGGATGTACCTGAATAGAAAGCATGTCATAAACATCCAAAACCTTGAAAAGAAAAGGTAAACGCCCAAAATTTTGATAAATTTCCGCACCTAATCTCTCTCTGGGATTCTGATCAATAAAATCAATTAAATCCATGTGCGAATTTGAGATGGCCACTGTTGACGGAGCTTTGTTATGTGCCCCTAACCAATATTCTGCAACAGGGGTTCCATTTGTTTTCATCTCCAGCAGGTCCGGAATGAATTCTGTACCTCCCCATGCATAATTTTGCACTTGACCTTTTAATGAAAATATTTTCAGCACTTGATTTTTTTAAGAAATCAAATATAATTAATAAGGTCAAATAAGTATAATCCTTTTTTAGCAAAAAGCAGGCTAATTCTAACGTAAGAAACTCAATCAATTTATAAATGCTCCTATAAATCCAGTTTGAAGAGCTTTACCCTATTTTTAAACCTCACTTTTATGGATTGTCCTTACCATTAAGAATGGAGAATGTAGCTCCTATCATCGTGATCCTTCATAGTTTTGAAAATCCTTAGGCGCCAGGTTCAGCTTAGGGTAATTCGTACAGTATATTTTAAATCTTTTTACTTTCTTTGTTAATCATGAATTCTGAAGACTCAAAATCCCTAATTGAATTATTAAAACAAGGTGATAAAAACACCTTGGAAAAAATCTATGTTGAGAATAGAGAGGGCTTTATCAATTTTGCTAAAAAATACAATGTTTCTGAATATGATGCCATTGATATTTACCAGGACTCCATTATGGTATTGAGAGAAAATGCAATTAACGGAAGGATTGATGCGCTTCAGAGTAATATTTCCACCTACCTTTTTGCGATTGGAAAATATAAGATTTACTATAATTTCAGGGTACAGTCTAAAACAATTTTAAACAATGACTTCAATCTTGTCGAAGAAAATTTAGATTTTGATGTTGACCTTTATGGCGCTTCGTTAACTAAAGAACAGAAGTTATTGAAAAAATACTATGATCGTTTAGGTGATAGATGTAAAAGTATCTTAAATTTGTTCTATTATCAGGGGTATAATCTCGATGAGATTAGAACAATTTTGAATTACAGTAATAAGAAAGTTTTAAAAAGTCAAAAATCACGCTGTTTAAAGCAGCTTAAAGATTTGGTAGATAAGCATTATGAAAAATAATGATTTGATTGATAGTTATTTTGAAAATTCTCTCAGCCCGAAAGAGCAGAAAATTTTCAATGATCTTTTGCAAAATAATATTGATTTTAAAAATGAATTTCAATTTCAAAAGGATCTAAAAAAAGTCATTGCTTCAAAGCAACGAGAGGAGTTAAAATCGGTGTTGACTGAAATTGAAGAGAGAGCTCAAAGGAAATCAACTATTTTATCCATTCCTAAAAAATGGATGGTTGCGGCTTCTTTATTAATTATTGTTGGAATAGGTACCTGGGGAGTGAAAAGCACCTATTACCCATCGAATGAGAGTATTTATTCAGACTACTTTGAACCTTCACGTAATACGGTGCAACCCGTTGTAAGAGGTGAGAATATAAACACAATTGAATACAGAGCCTTTGTGGCTTATGAATCAGAAAATTATCACAAAGCAATTAATCTTTTCAACTCTGTAAAAAATCCTGATGAAGCTTATGTTGATTTTTACAAAGGGCTTTGCCTCATGGCAACGGATAAAACTCATGAAGCTATTGAAATTCTGGAACCTATTTCAAAAATGACTCAATTGGAAGGTAAGAATAAAGACTTTAGTGAAAAAGCAAGATGGTATCTAGCCCTTAATTATGTCAAACTTAATGACGATACAAAAGCCAAAAATACACTGCTAGCCATAATAAACGATAACGATTCAAATTACAAAAAAGAAGAAGCTACTGAGATTTTGAATTTTCTAGACTGATTTCTATCTTTTTCTATAGGGAAGAGTTTTTAATATCTGTTCGTTTTTTCCGCCTGAAGGCAACTCCTAATATCATTGCAAAAGCGATCGCAATCAAATACCAAACAATTTGGTTTGATTCTCCTATTTCAATGGGATCTGCATTTCCGTTAATCACAAATCCTGACCAATAATAGGGATGAATTAACTCTGTATCCTTATTCGTTTTAAGATATTTCAATTTTGCCAATCTCAAGGCTTCACTTTTACTTTTCCCTTTTTGAAGAAAACGATAAAAATCTATCATGATCACTTTGGTTTCCTTATCGGGAACTTTCCAAAGACTCATCACAATGGAGGGAATACCTGAAAAATGAAAAGCCCGCGCCATACTCATAACCCCTTCTCCTTTCTCAATCTTACCAAAACCAGTATTACAAGCACTCAATACCGCCATGTTTGCTTTAGATTTAGAATTATAAATTTCGGAAGAAGTCAAGTCTTCATCCTCAAAAATAAGTCTGTTATATTGTGGATTTTCATGATCTATTTTGGCATGCATGGCCAAATGCAAGACTGAATACTCCTGATTATTTTGTAAAAAATTATCTTTTTTGGCTTTAGATCCTACAAACTTAGTTCCATCTGTTAAAGAAGCGATGTCATCAATCTCATTCTTAGCAGAAATCAACTTATTATCAATGTCATAGGTTGGAGCAAACCCTGCCCAGTCGTATTTTGAGCTGTACTTGAAAAACTCATTGTTTAATTCCAGAAACAGACGAGCGGAACCGGTGTAATGAATATTATAATCTTCCACCAGAAATGAATTATCAGAATTTTTTAATACTTCAAAAGGAATATAATTTAACACGTTATCAGCGATAATCACAATGTTTTCTTTATCCCTTACTAACTGTTGACCCATCAAGAACATGTATAAATCATGGCTGAGTTCATTTACATCTTCCCTTTTTGACAGGTGATTCTTAAAATCATTGGTATTTTCAATTAATTTTTTACTAATCTCACCGCGGAGCAAGCTGATACTGTCTTTTGTGATGGTAAAAGTGAATAAACTTTCTTCACCTAAAAAATAAGTAATCATTTGCGTATTATCGTCCAGAACATCCTGAACTTCAGATATATCAACCAAATCGTTATCCGCTTCGAAATCTTTAAATTTTGGGTACTCTTTTTTAAAGACCTGATACAAACTGTCAAGACGGTTGCTTAACACAATTCTTTGATCCAGCAGCTCCTTGTAAAATAATTTATCTGGTTCTCTGGCACTTTTTTCAAAAAAGATATCCATCTTGACCCGTTCTAAATCTTTCTTTGTCTGCTCCTCAAAATCGAGTTTCTCCTTGGGAATGTTTCCATAAGCTCTAAATTTTATTCCCTGAAGGCCCTTTAACAATGTAGTATTACGGTTGATTTCAGACAATTCAAATGCCTTTTGTAAATATTGCTTGTCCAAAGATTCATGATAAAGCAACCAACAAAGCCTCAGATCTTTTTCAAAAGCTTCTCTGTATTTATTTGCAAAATCTACTCTGGATCGATCCGAAGAGAAGTTATTCTGGGTATGCCTTATCAAAGAAATTTTATGATCCACCAATTCATACGCTGCCAGAAGATGATCAAATTCCCTGCTTTTTTCATACATTTCAATATGCCAGTCTTCCATAAGCATCAACGCCTCAATAACTTGCAAGGGTCCAACAACTTTACTTAAATCTGAGGTCTCGTACCCTGCTGCTTTTAAAGTTTTTTCGAGATATAATTCAAAATTATCTTGATCTTCTTTCATCTTATACAGCCTGGCCAGCTGTAAATAGTTTTCCGCAACCAAATCACTTATATCTCCATAAATAGTATGGTTAGTGTTGAGAGAAAGCAACAATAGTTCTTCCGCCTCATCCAAAAACATTCCTCTATTGAGATACAACTGCGCAAGATAGTTTCTGGCATTTGCCAAATACTGTCGGCTATTGATCTTCTGCCCAATTTTGATGGCCTGTTTATAATACGCTTCCGCTTGATCATATTTTTCGAACAGAACATAGGAATTAGCTAAATCATAGTACGTCTCACAGGTCCATCTATGATATTCTCCATAGGTTGACTTTCTAATTTTAAGATTCTTTTCTAATAAAGCAATGGCCTCTATGTGTTTTTCTTCAGCTTCTAAAATGTTGGCATAAGTAGTGTAAACAAAAGTCATATTAGGATTATACTCCCCATATGACTCCATACCTTCATCCATGGCTTTTTCCGCATAAAGTGCTGATTTACTTCTATCACCTGAGTAGAAATAGATCAACGCCATGCCTACATAAACATCTGACAGGAAATTTTTCTTTCTTTCACTTTCTAACAAATTGGATTCAGCCTGCTTGTAAAGCTCCATGGCCTTCTCAGTTTGCCCTAAATCATCATAAACCAAGGCTATATTATAAGCAGAAACAGCCAGGGCATAAGGATCGGTCTTAATTCTTTTTTTGATGTCAAAAGATTTTTCATAGTAATAAGTCGTGCTATCGTAATCGGATTCAAAATAATGATTGATTCCAATGGTATTATAACTATCCGCCATATTAAAACTATCCTTGGATTTAATTGAAATGTTTAGAGATTGTCTGGCTAGTGTTGAAGATTCCTCATAATGCCCGAGACTTTGAACAACTTTAGCTTTGGTCTGGTAGGTCGCGGCAAAAAAGCTTTCTTTGGCACCTTCTTTCTCCAGTTTTTGCAAAAGTTGATCTAGAATTTGATTGGCCTGAGTAAAGTTTCCTGCTCTGTTCAGATCAGCAGCCTTTTTATTCTGAGCAAGGACATACTCTCCTTCTACAGATTGAGACAAGCTTACAACCGGAACAAGAAAAAATAAAATCAAATATGCAATGTGCTTTCTCACAGTAATATATCTCTCTGAAAAGAAGCAGTAAATATAAGCTAAGTTATCTGTATTCAAAAAATGGATTTAGTGGAAATCAAGAATTCTCTCGCTCCTTGGCAATTTTGTCAAGTTCAGCATACCAATCCTCTCCGAATTTTCTTTCCAATGCCTGCTTTACAAATTTATAAACGGGGACTCCTAATTCTTGCCCTAAACTACAGGCATCATCACAAATTTCCCATTTATCGTAATTAACTGCCGCAAATTCGCTGTATTGTTTTATTCTGATAGGGTATAAATGACAGGAAACAGGTTTTTTAAATGAAATTTCCCCTTGATTATAAGCCTCCTCAATGCCACACATGGCTACGTTCTTATCATCATAAATAACATAGGCACAATCAGCTCCGTCAACGAGCGTTGTTTCGTGCTCTCCCTGTTCATTGGTTGTATATTTTCCCTGTTTTTCAATGGCCTCCAGCCCTTCTTTTCTCAAATATTTCTTTAACACCGGAAATACTTCTTCTAAAATTTCCAGCTCTTCTGATTCAAGAGGTGCGCCCGCATCACCATCAACACAGCAAGCACCTTTGCAAGCACTGAGATTACAAACAAATTCTTTTTCAAGGATTTCTTCTGAAATAATTGTTTTTTGAAGTTGAAACATGAATAATGAATTAAATCATGGGCAAAAATACATTCTTTTTGTCAATCCATTTTCTAATTGTCACTTGGGATACTATTTAAATCGTTTGTACTATGATCGTGAAACTCAATTACAGATATTTTTTATCTCTGGCATTGAATGTATTTTTCTAACTTTGCGCCCAGGTAAAATCATTATTATGGAATTTAATGTAAAAGAAATACTAACCGCTACGATGGTGTTATTCGCTGTAATAGATATTATAGGAAGCATTCCGATTATCATAGATCTTCGCCAAAAAGTGGGCCATATACAGTCAGAAAAAGCATCGATTGTTGCTATGCTCATCATGATTTTGTTCTTATTTGTTGGGGTTCAGATACTAAATCTCATTGGAATCGATGTGTATTCATTCGCTGTTGCCGGTTCTTTTGTGATGTTCTTTTTAGCGCTTGAAATGATTCTGGGAGTTCAATTATATAAAGAAGAATCACCGGATACGGCTAGTGTAGTTCCTTTGGCTTTTCCGTTGATTGCAGGTGCGGGAACAATGACAACGATTCTTTCATTAAAAGCCGAATTTCACACCGTAAATATCATCATTGCTATTATTATTAATACAATTTTCGTTTATGCCGTTCTCAAATCTTCAACAAAAATTGAGCGATTTATCGGGAAAGGAGGAATCAGTGTGGTTAGAAAAATATTTGGTGTGATTGTCATGGCCATTGCTGTAAAACTTTTTGCCTCGAATGTTCAAGGGCTTTTTAATTAAAAACTATGGATTTTGATGTGTTGATCATTGGTGGAGGGGTTGCCGGGATGTCCTGTGCGCTGGTGTTGGGTTCCGCTCAGTTCAAACCCTATGCAAAGGATAAAAAAATTGGAATCGTGATGCATCAAAAGGCCTCGGCTTTGGACGGCGCCTTATTCAACAATGTCTTGGGTATTGCGCCTGGAACAACGGGCAAAGAAATACTTGAAACAGGCCGGACTCAATTGTCAGAAACATACCCTCATGTGACTCAAATTGAAAAAGAAAAAGTGAATGCTGTAACGAATTCCCTTGGTGGTTTTCTGATAAAGACAAACAAACAATCTTATACAAGTAAAATCGTTGTGCTCGCCATCGGCCCTTCCAACTTATTTAATATAGAAGGATTACTCACCTATGTGGAGCCGCATCGCAATCTTCCCGCGAGAAAAGAAAGAATTCAACTGAAAAACAACAATCATCTTGTTGAGGAAAACTTATATGTTGCAGGAGTTTTAGCCGGGTGGCGCAGTCAATTTGCCACTGCTGCCGGAAGCGGAGCTCATGTAGCTACAGAAATATTAACCTTATGGAACAATGGACAAACCTCCATGGTACATGATTCCGAGCCTAAATAATACCTTTTAGGGTTCCAAAGGATACCCCTTTTCATTCAGTTCCTTCACCCTTTCGATCATTTTATCCTGGGCATTCACAATTTTAAAATAAGCGTTAATATCATAAATCTGCTGGGCAAACAACGCTTTTAGATACAGCTTAAAATTATCTTCTTCTTCTCTATTAAAGACTGCATATTCTGATGGTACTGAAGCCAGATATTCGTTATAAATATGTTCATCCTGATCAAACTCATTGATAAACTTATCTAAGCTCCAGTTATCAAATTCATCCACATGTTGATCAAAATAGTTAAATACAAAATCACGAGATCGACGGTAATGAAAATCAGGAAAGAACATTGTGGTATCAATAGACACAAAGACGTCTGGAATAATTCCACCTCCACCATAAACTATTTTCCCTTTTGGAGTCTCAAATTTTAAAGAATCAATTACTTTTATACTATCGGCATTCATCAACTCGCCATTGTGATATCTTTTCTCAAAATCACTGAAATACTCGCCATTTTCCTTATTCTCATATGGTTTTTGAATGGATCTTCCTGTAGGGGTATAATATCTGGAAACCGTTAACCTTACAGCGGAACCATCACCCAACTGCATTTCTTGCTGTACCAATCCTTTTCCAAATGACCTTCTTCCTACAATAGTGCCTTTATCATTATCCTGCAAAGCTCCCGCGACAATTTCACTTGCCGAAGCAGATGCACCATTGATCAAAACAAAGACATGGCCGTCTTCAAAATCACCTTTACTGGTTGCAAAGGTTTCTTCTATTTTATCTTTTTTGTTTTTGGTAAAAACAATCAGCTTACCATCTTCTAAAAATTCATCAATAATTTTAGTAGCCACCTGTAAATATCCTCCAGGATTATGTCGCAGGTCTAACACCAGTTTTTTCATACCCTGATCCAGCAGATCATCCAATGCAACTTTAAATTCATCATAGGTGGTGGCAGCAAATTTGTTGATCTTAACATATCCCAGTTCCTCATTTAACATATAAAAAGCGTCTACACTCTTTATCGGCACCTCTCCTCTCACAATTGTAAAAGGCAATTCTTTTGATTCAGACTTTCTGTATACCACTAAATCAACCGAAGTATCCGGCTTTCCTTTTAAGGTCTTGAGAATATATTCACTCCCTATATTCCTGCCATACAAGGTGTCATTATTTGCAACAAGAATTCTATCTCCTGCCTTGATTCCTGCTTTTTTACTGGGCCCGTTTTCAAGTACTTTAATAACGGTTAATGAATCCTTGTGCATTTTAAACTGTATCCCTATTCCTACAAATTTACCATTCATTGATTCCGAGACACCTTCTAATTCTTTTGCTGATATATAGACCGAATGGGGGTCTAATTTATCCAACATGTTTTTAATGGTACCGTCTAACAGGCTGTCAGTATCAACATCATCGACATATTCATATTGTATATAATCAATCAGCCTCTTAATTTTTCGCTCCTGTGGCGTCCCTCCGAAAAAAGTTATAGTCTTCTTCTGGTAGTTCAGTGAAGTCCCTAAAAATATTCCCAAAGCAATAGAAATTGCAATGATCAAAGGAAGAAATATTCTAGTCTTTTTATTCATTTATTGGTAAATATAAAATTTCGATATTGGCTTTTCGCAAAAAGTCAATACCTGATTCGTCTTTATAAGCATTGGCATAAACGACTCTTTTAATTCCTGATTGATGAATTAATTTACTGCAATCTTTGCAAGGAGATAAGGTGATATAAAGCGTAGCCCCCTCACATGCCTGGGTTGATGAGGCAACTTTTAATATCGCGTTGGCTTCGGCGTGTAACACATGCCATTTTGTACTACCATCTTCATCTTCACAGCAATTATCGAACCCTGTCGGAGTTCCATTATATCCGTCAGAGATAATCATTTTTCCTTTAACGATCAGCGCTCCTACTTGTTTTCTCTTACAGTGTGATAGTTTTGACCATTCTTTGGCCATTTTTAAATAGGCCTGATCATACCTTCTCTGTTTTTTATCCGTCATTCTTCCTTACTGGCGTATATGAATCCTTCATAGCGAAAATATAAAACTTTCAAATGAAAGGTGTTAAAAATTCATCAAAATTTAAAGGCTTTGCATTCAAGAGTCAAAAGTTGATTTAATTTAGGTACGTCAAAATCAATGCCATAGATATAAAGTACAAAATCAATCTAAGATTTAAACTTGATTTTCTTAAAAAGATCCCAAAGAACAATCCCACAGCTCACCGATATATTTAAGGAATGCTTCGTCCCGTATTGTGGGATTTCAAGACATTGATCGGACAAATTTACTGCCTCCTGAGAAACTCCTTTAACTTCGTTCCCAAAAATAACAGCATATGTTTCTCCCTTTACTACTTTAAACTGTTCCAGAGAAACACTGCTCTCTGCTTGCTCAATCGACAGTATTTTTATGCCTTCACTTTGCAGGTCTTTGATCAGATCAGTAGTATTTTCAACATATTGCCAATCGACAGATTCCGTTGCCCCCAAGGCTGTTTTATGAATTTCTTTATGAGGTGGTTTAGCCGTTATGCCGCATAAATATATTTTTTTTATTAAAAATGCATCTGAAGTTCTAAATACAGACCCAATATTATTCAAACTACGGATATTATCTAAAATAACAATAAGAGGAATTTTAGTAGTGTCTTTAAATTGATCAATGTTGAGTCTATTTAATTCACTGTTCTTTAATTTTCGCATAGGTCATTCTTGTAAGAACTGCGAAATTATGAAATCAATCCAACTATAAACGCCTCTGCTTAAAATATTTGTTGCAACTATTTTTGACATAAAACATGACATTTATCATACTTAACCGATAGGGTAAATCGTTTTTTAACATAATTTTTGTCTTAACTATCGCTATTATTAGTACTTTAGCGCTTCTTTAATTGAAGATTCATTATGATTAGTAGCTTAAAACATGCTGGAATTGATAGTTTAAATCAGCAATATACCACATTGGATGTATATAAAAGGGTCGAGCAATTATACCAGGATTTCGATGCCAAAGACATCATGATCACCTCAGCCTTTGCAGCTACTTCTGCATTTTTGTTAAAGGTTTTTTCGGATATCAATAAAGATCAGGTGATTTACTTTATCGATACAGGTTATCATTTTAAAGAAACATTAATTTATAAAGAATACCTCACAAAACTATACGATTTAAACGTTGTCAGTATTCAGGCTGAGCCGATAGAATATAACTTTTCAAAGGATAACCAGCTGTGGGAGAAGAATCCGAATCGCTGTTGTTATATTAATAAAGTAAAGCCCTTAGATCATATTAAAAAAGACTACAAGATCTGGGTTTCAGGTTTGATGAAGTGGCAAAGTGATCACAGAAACAGCTTGCAAATATTTGAAGAAAAAGAAACACTTTTAAAATTCTATCCCTTATTGGATATAGACTATTCGGAAAGAGATCAATTTATAAAGGATCATCACCTTCCGTTTCATCCTTTAAAGTCCAAAGGATACTCTTCGATCGGTTGCTTTCATTGTACCGTTCCCGGTGAAGATCGTCATGGAAGATGGAACAATTCACCAAAAACAGAATGTGGCTTGCACCTTTAAACTTTTGACGTCTCTTTTTTGAATAAAATGCCACTTGTAAATCATCCGCTGTGATTTCTTAATTCTTATTAAAATTATATCTTTGCTTTCCTCGCTATAACATCTCTTGTGGCGGTACATTAATTTCTAAAAGATTCCAGCATTGGCAAAGGCAAAAGCGAAAAAAGTGACTCCCTTGATGTTACAGTATAATAATATCAAGACAAAATATCCTGATGCACTTTTACTTTTCCGAGTAGGTGATTTTTATGAGACCTTTGGAGAAGATGCAAAAATTACAGCTAAAATTCTGGGTATCGTGCTTACAAAAAGAGGAGCGGGTTCTGAAAGTGAGACAGCTCTGGCCGGTTTTCCTCATCATTCCTTACATACTTATTTACCGAAACTGGTAAAAGCAGGTATGCGTGTGGCCATCTGTGATCAACTGGAAGACCCAAAAATGACTAAGACCATCGTCAAAAGAGGCGTTACCGAATTAGTCACTCCGGGTGTATCATTAAACGACGAAGTATTACAGGCCAAAAGCAACAATTTTCTGGCAGCCCTGCATTTCGGTAAAAAGCGCATCGGGATTTCATTATTAGATGTTTCCACGGGAGAATTTATTACTTCACAAGGGAATAAAGAGTACATCGATAAATTACTACAAAACTTCAATCCCAGTGAGATTCTACTGCAAAAAAATTGCAAAAGTGATTTTCAGTCTTTTTTTGGTAGTGGCTATTATACTTTTTATTTAGATGATTGGATCTTTCAGGAAGATGCTTCTTTTGAAATACTAACCGAACATTTTAAGGTGCGATCTTTAAAAGGATTTGGTATTGATGATTTACGAGAAGGTATCATTGCCTCAGGAGTAATTTTACATTATTTATCAGAAACCCAACACCATAAACTAGAGCATATCTCAAATATCCAGAGGCTCGTTGAAAATGATTATGTCTGGATGGACCGCTTCACCATTCGTAACCTTGAATTATATCAAGCCAATACGATAGGTGCCGTAACGTTGATTGATGTGATTGATCATACCATTTCACCCATGGGAGGAAGGCTGCTAAAAAGATGGCTGGCCTTGCCCTTAAAAAATATTGAAGAGATCAAAAACCGTCATGATGTGGTGCGATATTTTATACAAAATGACACTTTTCTTCAAGCACAAAACGATCAAATTGATCAGATAAGTGATCTCGAAAGGCTGGTCTCAAAAGTGGCTACCGGAAAAATTAACCCGAGAGAGGTCGTTCTTTTAAAAAACTCCTTGCAATCATTGATTCCCATTAAAGAGGCTGCTTTAAGAAGTAAACACGAACCATTGCTTACCCTGGCTGAAGGGATTGATCCTTTAACCGATTTGATTTCAAAACTGGATATCTCTATTGAAGAAGATGCCCCTGTCAATATCAACAAAGGGAATGTCATAAAATCTGGCATTAACAAAGAGTTGGATGAATTGCGACATCTTTCAAATTCTGGAAAAGAGCATTTAGATCATATTGTCACAAGAGAGATTGAAAGGACGCAGATCAGCAGCCTGAAAATAGCCTTTAACAATGTTTTTGGTTACTATATCGAAGTTAGAAATACCCATAAAGATAAGGTGCCTGAAGAGTGGGTTCGAAAGCAAACCTTGGTTTCCGCGGAACGATATATCACAGAAGAACTCAAGGAATATGAATCAAAAATACTGGGTGCCCAGGAAAAAATAGCCACCATTGAACAACGAATTTATAGTGATCTGATGACCACTATGATTCCTTATATTCTTAAAATTCAGAAAAACGCTCAGGTAATTGCTCAACTGGATTGTCTTGGATCTTTCGCAAAAGTGGCCGTATTAAATAACTATGTCAGACCTGTTGTTGACGAATCAACCCAAATAGAAATAAATAACGGAAGACACCCGGTGATTGAAAAACAACTTCCTTCAGGAGAGCTCTATGTAGCAAATGATGTCATTTTAAATCGCGATCAGCAACAGATTATCATGATTACTGGTCCGAATATGAGTGGTAAATCCGCCATTCTGAGGCAAACGGCCTTGATTGTGTTATTGGCCCAGATAGGATCTTATGTTCCAGCCCAAAATGCCCGATTAGGTGTAGTTGATAAGATTTTTACCCGGGTTGGTGCCAGCGATAATATTTCAATGGGTGAATCAACCTTTATGGTTGAAATGAATGAAACTGCCAATATCCTGAATAATTTATCAGAACGAAGTCTGATTCTACTCGATGAAATTGGTCGAGGAACCAGCACGTACGATGGAATTTCTATCGCCTGGGCCATTGCGGAATACCTGCATGAACATCCTGCAAAAGCCAAAACACTCTTTGCCACGCATTATCACGAACTAAATGATATGAGTGAAACTTTTGAAAGAATTAAAAACTTCAATGTCTCTGTCAAAGAACTTAAGGACAAGGTTATTTTTATCAGAAAACTCGTTCCGGGTGGCAGTAAACACAGTTTTGGAATTCATGTTGCAAAACTGGCCGGCATGCCCGGGCCAGTACTTCACAGAGCCAATAAAATGCTTTCTCATTTAGAAAAAAGTCATGCTTCAGAAGATATTCAGGCCAAATTGAAATCCGCATCTGAAAAGAATCTTCAGTTGAGTTTTATTAATCTAGATGATCCTTTACTCGAAGAAATAAAAGAGGAAATTCTAAGTACCGAGATCAACTCCCTGACCCCTATTGATGCGCTTATGAAGCTCAATGAAATAAAGCGAATGCTCACGAAAAAATAAAAGAGATTCAGGAAAGTGAATTATCACTAACTTGTTGTCAAATTTTTTTTCATGAAAAAATACCTCATAATTTTCGGCACGTTCTTTTTTGTTCTATGTGCATGCGGCACAGATTCAAATGATTCCAAACCTAACATAAGCATCGCGATCAATACGGATGAATCTCAGATCCCATCCGATGGAAGGTTGCTTTTGATTTTTGCCAATAACAATGAGACAGAACCCAGATTTCAAGTAAACGGGGGACTGAAAGCTCAGGTTGTTTTTGGCATGAATATCGAAAATCATGTGCCTGGAAAAAAAATATTGTTTGACAGTGAGGCCTTTGGATTTCCTGTTGAAAGCATCGAACAATTAGAGGAAGGGGACTATTTTGTCCAAGGGGTTTTTCACGTTTATGAAACTTTTGAATTATCTACAGGTCATAAAGTAAAGCTTCCTATGGATCATGGGGAAGGTCAGCAATGGAATAGATCACCCGGAAATCTCTACAGTACTCCTGTCAAAATAAAAGTGACCAAAAACGGCATGGAAGATTTGACCATTGTTCTCGATCAGGTGATACCAGAAATTGAAGAACCAAAGGATACAGAATGGATCAAGCATATCAAATTTAAGTCTGAAAAGCTGAGTGCTTTTTGGGGAAGGGATATTTATCTCGGCGCTCACATTTTATTACCAAAAAATTTTGACCAGCATCCTGAAGCAACGTTTCCATTAATGATCTTTCATGGGCATTTTCCTTCTGATTTTGGCGGCTTCAGAACGACTCCTCCAGATAAAAACCTGGAGCCGGATTATTCAGAAAGGTTCGACGTAGAAGGCTATAATATTATCCAGCAACAGGAAGCCTACGATTTTTATAAACGTTGGAATGAACCGGATTTTCCTCGTTTCATTATCATAGAAATTCAACATCCCACCCCCTATTATGACGATTCCTATGCTGTTAATTCGGCGAGTCAGGGTCCGTATGGAGATGCAATCACCTATGAACTAATTCCCTATATTGAAAAGGAATTCCAGGGTATTGGTGAAGGCTGGTCTCGATTTTTATATGGAGGCTCAACGGGCGGATGGGAAGCATTGGCTGTACAGGTAAAGTATCCTGATCAATACAATGGATGTTTTGCCGCCTGCCCCGACCCCATAGATTTTACCAGCTATTGTTTAACTGATATTTACAAGGATCAAAACGCCTATTATTACGATACAGACTTTAAAACCTTAGAAGTTCCTTCACGAAGGAATTATCTGGGTCAGATAAGTGCCACTATGCGTCAGGACAACCACCTGGAACTCGCTTTAGGAAATAAATCACGATCGGGACAGCAATTTGATATCTGGGAGGCCACCTATTCACCACAGGGCACTGATGGCTATCCCCAAAGAATCTGGGACAAATATACAGGTGAAATTAATCATGAAGTCGCTGCATACTGGAAGGAAAATTATGACCTTCGCCATATTTTGGAAAGGGATTGGGACAAATTAGGTGATAAGTTAAAAGGTAAAATACATATCTATTGCGGAGATATGGATAATTATTACCTGAATAATGCCGTGTATTCCATGGAATCCTTTTTAGAGAGTACTACCAGCCCGTATTATGATGGTGAAGTAGACTATGGGGACCGAGCAGAGCATTGTTGGAACGGGGATCAAGAGAACCCTAATCATATTTCGCGTTTGCGCTATAACTCGATGTACGTGCCAAAAATCATGAAACGAATCGCTGAATCGGCTCCAGTGGATGCAGATCTTACAAGTTGGAGGTATAAAGAATAAAAATCACCTTGGCAATGAGTTCGAACGATTGTCAAGTGAGTATTTATATTATCTTTGTGAAGTAATTGAAAGAATATGTTGTTATTTATTAGCGGTGCAGAAATATTTATAATCCTTGTAATTGTTGTCATGCTATTTGGTGCAGATAAATTACCAGAACTGGCCCGTGGATTGGGTAAAGGAATGCAGCAATTGAAAAGTGCCACCAACGAGGTAAAAAAAGAAATTACTGAAAGTGCGAAAAAACAAGGCATTGATACCAGTCTAACCAGTGATATCGAAAAAGATATAAAAAACATCAAAACCAAAGTAAAGGACAATATTGATGATATGACGGGGCCAATTAAAAGAAATTTATAACTTGACTTTTTTAGAAAAAATCATTCAGTATGATAAAGATCTGTTGGTCTATATCAATGGCTTGGGTACTGAAAATTGGGATACTTTTTGGTTAGTCGTTACCAATCAATTGAGCTGGATTCCTCTTTATTTATTGTTTTTTTATCTTATTTTCAAAAGTCTGGGATGGAAAAAAGGGTTGGGCCTGATCTTACTAACGGCCGTTCTTGTTACATTTTCTGACCAATTCACCGTTTTCCTTAAAAACTATTTTGAACGATTGCGACCTAACCGAGATCCTTCCATCAATGAAGTTATTAGAATCTTAAAAAATAATTCCAGTTTTAGTTTTGTTTCGGGTCATGCCACCACTTCCACAGCAGTCACTTTACTGATGTATTTGACGCTGAGAAAGCACTTCAAATACACAGTGCTTTTCTTTATCTGGCCATTGCTGTTTTCATACAGCAGAATGTATATCGGAGTCCATTTCCCATTAGATGTGTTTACAGGAGCAATGATTGGTTTATTGATTGGCTTCACCTTTTACAAAATAAGTTTGCGCCTGTTAGCTTGGATAGAAAAAAAATACTAGACGACCATTAAATTGCATCCTCGAATATCTGAATGATCAAACCTTCCTAAAATTTCAAATTTATCTTGAGCTATCTTTCTTCCTAAATCTTGAGTTGCTATAAAGGAACAAGAGTTATAGTTAGCAAAATCGATGACATTGATTCCTCCTGTTTTACCAATACCCAAGGTCTGAAAAGGGTCTTCAGTATCTCTAATCAGAATTTTCATCCATGGCGGGGTCTCAAAAATACCATCTCCTTTAGAATACGCCTGAGACAATAATTCAGTCATTCCATATTCAGAATGGATTTTTGAAAGTCCGAATCCCGAACCAAGGATCTGATGCAGTTCTTTTCTGACCATCTCTTTTCGCTTTCCCTTCATACCTCCCGTTTCCATAACAACGGTGTTTTTTAAGCTGAATTTTTGTTTCTCCAAAAGATCCAGCAAGGCATAGGTAACTCCAATCAAAAGAACCTTTTCTCCCCGATCATCCAAAGTGATCAGTAATTCACTTAATTCATCCAGTTCATCTAAATAGAAACCGCTGTATTTTGAATCGCTTTTTTTAATAAAATCATCCACCATATATATGAGTGATGAGCCTTGACGTTCCAGATATCCAGGTAGTAAAGCAAGAATTACATAGTCTTTAATGTCGCCATAAAAATGGGTAAAACCGCTGGTAAAACTTTGCTCATATAATCCAAGGTCAGTGATCAAATGTCTGCTTGTCGAAACGCCGGTAGTTCCGCTACTTGTAAAAACCTGCTCCACAGGATCCTCCGAACTAAGTACCTCGAAAGACTTAAAAAACTCTATCGGTAAAAAAGGAATTCTATGCAGCTGATCTACATTTTCGATACGGATTCCTAAAAGATCTATAAACCGGCCATAAACAACGTTGTTCTTTGCCTGGTACCTGAATATTCTCAAGGCTTCCTGTTCAAACGATTCAAAATTTGAGGTTTTGAAAAAATCCATTACATTCGCTTCACTTTTTCGACAAAAATAGCCCTTTTTTACGCAACCAAATATCATTTGGGTATCTTTAAAAATACCAGTAACTCGATTTTTGTGTTAAATTATGGCCGTGAAAAAGATATTTTTTGTAATTTTTGCCGTTATATTGATGGTGTCTTGCTCCGATGATGATAGTTATGAGTACCATTATGAATTGCTTCCGATTGAAGATGCAACGGTACCGGATGAGTTTATTTACGGAGAAGTATACGACCTGTCGGTGAATTATATAGTGCCCAGTGATTGCTATGTCAATAGTGATATTCTTTATGAGTATGACTATGATGCCAGAAACGTAGCGGTGATTTCACTTGTTATCGAGAGTAACGATTGTGAAACCATAGATCTGGAACAAGAGCTTAGCTTTAAAGTTCACGCTTTACAGAAAAGCCCTTATCTTTTTAGATTCTGGCAAGGAGATGATGAAAATGGCGACCCCATTTATTTAGAATTTGAGGTCCCGGTAACAAATATAAGTGTAGAAAAAGCCAATGAGTTTAAAGAAACTCATACTAAAATGTAAAAGTGGAGATATTATCTCCCAGTCTGAGATTTACCATCTCTTTGCTGGTAAGCTCTTTGCCATATGCCTTAAATATTCAAAGACGCAGCAAGAAGCAGAAGACAATTTACAAGAGGCTTTTATCACTATATTTAAGAAGATTGACCAATTTCGATTCAAGGGATCATTCGAGGGATGGATGAAAAGAATTGTGATCAATACAGCTTTACAGACATATCGTCAAAAGAATGTGTTGAATTTGGTTGAAGAAAATTATCCCGAAGAAGTTGAAGTGGAAATCAACGAAAGTGATGTTTCCCTTGATTATTTATTGAAAATTATTCAGGAATTACCTGAAAGATATAGAATGGTTTTTAACCTGTATGTCTTGGATGGTTTTTCTCATAAAGAAATTTCTCAAATGCTCCATATAGCAGAGGGAACATCAAAATCAAACTTGTCCAGAGCAAGATTGATTTTAAAGGAAAAAGTTGAATCAAGTCAGCAGCAGAAAAATGCTGGATTGTTTTAGCAATTGTAAAAACGAATGTTAGAAAGAAAAAACATAGATAGGGTTTTTCAAGAGAACTTAAAAGATTTGGAGATCTATCCAAATAAGCGAGTTTGGAACAATATTGAGGGTTCGCTGCATGGCAAAACCACAAAATCCTCTGTTGCTCTTTGGAAAAAACTAGGTGGAATTGCTGCCATGCTGGCTGCTATAATCACTTCTGGATTGTTTTATTTTAACAACGATACCAACTCGCAAATTACCACACCGGTTAGTTCCACCGAATCAAAAACTGAAAAAATTCAGTTTGAAACACCTTTAACTCCTGTCTTCGTGCAACCCAAGGCTGAGTTAGCTGAAAATAAGGATGAAATCAAAATTGACAGAAAATCGGGTAAAACCATATTCATAAAACAACCTAACAACAAGGTAATTGTCACCGATAATGAAATAGCATCTATTTATTCCACCATCGAAGATAAATATGTAGTTGATAAGAATGTATTGATGGAAGGCATGGATGATATGGAAGACATGAACGAAACCCAATCCATTGCAGCCCGGATCAATGAAATTCCTGCCACCACCAAAGAAATCGACCCGATTGATAAAAAATGGTCTGTAGGACCCACAGTGGCGCCCGTTTTCTATAATTCACTGCAAAATGGATCTCCATTAAATGATGCCCTTTCTGAAAACACTAAAAGTTCTGACAACGCGTTGTCCATTGGTGTAAGAGTTAATTATCAGGTCTCAAATAAATTCTTTATTCAATCTGGTGTTAATAAGGTAGAACTCGCTTATAACACTAAAAATGTGAATGCGCTGATCTCTTCTTCTAAAAATTCATTCAACAATATCAATACAGATAAATCCGGAGTTATTTTAACTCCTGCTTCAAATCTGTCGAATAGCGGAAGTCAAAATGAATTGAACAAATCAAGTGTAAATGGAGATTTAAATCAATCGATTGAATATTTTGAATTACCTATTGAAATGAAATACAATCTGTATGATAAAAAAGTGGGATTAAATCTTGTGGGTGGTTTCAGTACCTTGATATTATCTAACAATTCTGTCTCAATGGTCACACAAAATGACGTGACAGACCTGGGGGATGCCAATAATCTGAATGATCTCAATTTTAGTGGTAATTTAGGGGTTGACCTCGATTATAAAATCAGCAAAAGCTGGTACCTGAATGTGGCCCCTATGTTTAAATACCAATTCAACACCTATTCTGGTAATTCTGGTAATTTCAGACCCTATTATTTCGGCCTTTACTCAGGCTTAAATTATAAATTCTAAGAAGCTCTTTTCGGTCTTCAATTTCACAATTTCTTATTTTTTAGGCTTTGATTTTAACTATTTTTAAATAATAGTAAATTCTTACGTCAAATTCTGTTAATTTTACATTTCTATGCAGTTAGGTATAGAAGTAACAGACTATTAAATTAAAAAATATAACTATGGGATTAGTAGCAACTGATTATGGCATCCAGGAAGCCTTAGCTCAATTAGGCGTAAAAGATATCAATGAGGGAAGTTCAACTGGATCTGATTTTTTTTCAAACGGTAGTGAATTATCATCGTTTTCGCCGGTTGATGGAAAATTGATTGCAAAAGTTAAAACCAGTACGGCAGAAGATTATGAAAGAGTAATGACCACAGCTGGTAAGGCTTTTATTGAGTGGCGACAAATTCCGGCGCCTCAACGCGGGGAAGTTGTAAGACAATTTGGAGAAAAACTCCGAGAGTTAAAGGAACCTCTTGGCAAACTTGTTTCTTATGAAATGGGAAAAAGTCTTCAGGAAGGTTTAGGAGAAGTACAGGAAATGATTGATATCTGTGATTTTGCAGTTGGTCTGTCCAGACAGCTTCATGGGTTGACAATGCACAGTGAGCGCCCCGGGCACCGTATGTACGAACAATACCATGCATTGGGTGTCGTTGGGATCATTTCTGCTTTTAATTTTCCGGTTGCTGTTTGGGCCTGGAATACTGCTTTGGCCTGGATCTGTGGAGATGTTTGTGTCTGGAAACCCAGTGAAAAAACACCGCTTTGCGGAATTGCCTGTCAGCATATTGCTGCCTCCGTATTTAAAGCCAACGGATTGCCTGAAGGAATATCTTGTCTCATTAACGGAGATTACAAGGTGGGAGAAATGTTAACCAATGACAAAAGAGTTCCGTTAATTTCGGCTACAGGATCCATCAGAATGGGTAAAATAGTCGCTCAGAAAGTGGCTGCCCGTTTGGGTAAATCACTGTTAGAACTAGGTGGAAATAATGCCATCATTGTAAGTCCTGATGCTGATATTAAAATGACGATCATTGGTGCCGTATTTGGTGCGGTCGGAACTGCAGGACAACGATGTACTTCTACCAGAAGACTGATTATTCATGAGAGTATCTATGACAAGGTGAAAAATGCCCTGATCGAAGCCTACGCACAATTGCGAATCGGGAATCCTTTGGACGAAAATAACCATGTAGGTCCCCTTATTGACACGGATGCAGTAGACATGTATAAACATGCTCTGAGTGAAGTTGTAAAGCAGGGTGGCACCCTACTCCTTGAAGGAGGCGTATTAGAAGGAGAAGGCTATGAGAGTGGTTGCTATGTAAGACCCGCAATTGCAGAAGCTGATAATAGTTTCGCTATTGTTCAGCATGAAACTTTTGCTCCGATTTTATATCTTTTAAAATATTCTGGTGATTTAAAAAATGCCATTGATGTTCAGAACGGTGTGGTGCAAGGTCTATCATCTGCTATTATGACCAATAACCTCAGAGAAGCAGAAGCCTTTCTATCCGTTGCCGGATCTGATTGTGGAATTGCCAATGTGAACATAGGAACTTCAGGAGCAGAAATAGGAGGTGCTTTCGGTGGTGAAAAAGAAACCGGAGGTGGACGTGAGTCTGGTTCTGATGCATGGAAAGTTTATATGAGAAGGCAGACAAATACCATCAACTATACAACAGATCTTCCTTTGGCACAAGGAATAAAATTCGATCTTTAAAAAAGTATGTTTTGATCAAAAAAAATCGCCCCGATCCCTCGGGGCGACATTTGGTTGAAATAAATCAACCAAAATCAACTAACCAAACCTTTTCTTAAATATTTTTAGTGCGTTTCTGCTCTGTTCTACATTAAACGCAAACCGTTTCTTTTTGTTGTAGTCTTTAAAATCAAATAATCAGTAATCGCTTTTTTGTCGTCTCAAAAGACCAGCATGACGACTTTTTTTCCTTTCTCATTTAGCTTCTACAAAATAAATGCTTCTTTTTCCCAATTTGTCACAATCAAATGTTAAAGTTTTTTTACCGCTTCTGGCATTCTTTAATAAACCTTTGCATTCTGTAACATCAGAATCAATATTCGTGCCAACTTGAACCTAAAATCTGGGCAAAAGTGTTAATTTATTTATAAAATTGTAAAGAAACACCGGGGGCTAAACTATCTTAAATTGCTTACTAACAAACTTTTAGTCGTAATACTATATGATTCCTTACGAGAATGGAAAAGAGCGTTTATTTCTCGCCATATTATTATTTCGGTAGTCTGAACCACCTGATTATCTAAAAATACGGATAGAAACTATCTGCCATTTTGACCTACTAAATGAAAGCAAAAAAAAACGAACAAAAATGGCCAAAAAAGTATACTAATTAACATGGAAAAACGTTATTAATTATGAGTTTAATCCTTTAAACTTTTGCTATGAAAAAAATACTTATTATGCTATGCGCTGCATTGTTCTATGTGTCAGTTAATGCGCAATCTTATGAAGGAAAAGGGGACAGTAAAATTAATGTTGGCTATGAGGCTTACGGTTTTGGAAGCGGTATTAAAGCAACCTATGATTATGGGCTCAGTGATCTGTTTTCATTAGGTGCCGGAGCAAGTGCCTATTTCAATGACGGTGAAAATGACTATTATATTTATGCCAGATCACAGGTTCATTTAGGAATAGCACTGGATTTTTCAAGAAAATTTGACCTCTATCCTGGAATAGAGCTTGGATATCTGTCAAGTGAAAAAATCGGCATTGGTGCCTACCTTGGTGTACGTTATTTCTTTACAAAGAAAATGGGCATTTTTGCAGAAATCGGAAACAGTGGATCTGTGGGGTTAAGCATTAATGTGTAGTCTAAGGCATAAATACCTTATCCATTTTTTTGATGCCAGACACCTTATGGTAACCTTCTAAACCATTGACTGAATAAAGTAATACCGCCTGATCATCTTCCAGGTCAAAAGGAATCTTTTTTTCTTGGCCTGCCGGAGTATTTCCATATTCTGCCGCTGGGTTTTTATGAAGAACCATGTCCTTATCTCTAAATCTTGAGAAGTTTCCCTTGATCTCAAAGCCGTAACTATTAAATTCAGGAACGATATCATATTCGTTATTCTGAAAATATAATTTGGAAAAAGAAATGTTCATTGAACTTGTCTTTCCTCTCAAAACTATCGTGGTACCCTCAGTTCCTTGCTTTCCTCCTACCCAGTAAAAATAGCTTTTCTCTACTATTTCAAAAGGTACAGATGAATCTAAACTCTGACTTTTACAAGCAACAAACATCAGGGTAAGTGCAGTAAAAAAAAGGTACATGCTGTTTTTCTTCATAACCAAAAATTTGGGTTTAGATTAATAGGCTCTTTCTTTTTTACCTTCGTAAAAATTCATAAAAGCTTTATTCACAACTTTCATTCCACCCGGAGTTGGGAAATCTCCGGTAAAATACCAATCTCCTGTATCATTTGGACAAGCTCTGTGGAGGTTTTCAATAGATTGAAAAATAATCTGAACTTCAGAACTAATGTTTTCTGTCTTTAATAATTCAGCTATTTTATCAGAAATCTGCTCAGCTGTAAACGGAGCATAAATTTCCTTCACATGATTTACAGGTCTTTCCTCATGCTGGCTGGCCTTACATTTGGCATACACTTCATCAATCAAATGATATTGATCTGTTTCCTTCAACAAGGCCAAGGTGGCCTTGAAGGCAATAAACTCATCGATACGAGCCATATCAATTCCGTAACAATCAGGATATCTAATTTGCGGTGCAGAAGAAACAACAATTATCTTCTTAGGATTAAGACGGTCCAAAATCTTTATAATACTTTTCTTTAATGTTGTCCCTCTCACAATACTATCGTCGATAATCACCAAATTATCATTTGGTTTAACAACCCCATAAGTAACATCATAAACATGGGCAACCAGGTCGTCCCTACTATTATCATCAGTGATAAAGGTTCTTAACTTGGCATCCTTAATGGCTATTTTTTCAATTCTTGGTCGTTCAGAAAGAATTTCTGTCAATTTCTGGGCTGAGATATTCTTGTTTCCATTCAGAATGGTCTGAAGTTTATGCTCATTCAGATATTCTTCTGCAGCTTCCGTCATCCCATAAAAAGATGTTTCCGCTGTATTAGGAATATACGAAAAAACCGAATTGGAAATATCGTTATCAATGGATTCAAGCACCTTTGGAAAGATATACTTTCCTAACATTTTTCTTTCTTGATAAATAGCGGCATCACTCCCTCTTGAAAAATAAATTCTTTCAAAAGAACATGACTTTTTTGGCAATTGCTCCATTACCTGCTTCGTACTAACAGATCCATCTTTTTTGATGATCAGCGCATGTGCCCTTTCTATCTCTTTTACATCTTCAAAATCAACATTAAATACCGTTTGGATAACTGGTCTTTCTGAAGCAACTACGACTACCTCATCATCTTTGTAATAATAAGCTGGTCTGATTCCAGCCGGGTCTCTTAAAACAAATGCATCCCCATGACCGATCATTCCTGCCATGGCATAACCACCATCCCAGTTTTTGGATGCTCTCGTTAAAATTCTCTGAACATCAAGTTCCTTGGCGATTAAAGGTGAAGCCTCTTTTTTATTGATTCCCTTTTGCTTGAACTTATAATAAAGATCTAATACTTCATCGTCGAGAAAATGACCGATTTTTTCCATCACAGTGACGGTATCCGTATTCTCTTTCGGGTGCTGACCTAATTCGATCAACTCTTTTAATAGGTCACCAGAATTCGTCATATTGAAGTTTCCGGCAACAATCAGGTTCTTATGTTTCCAGTTGTTTTGTCTTAGAAATGGATGAACGCTTTCAATGCTGTTATTCCCGAAAGTTCCATAACGAACATGTCCTAAATAAATGTTCCCCAAATATGGCATATTTGCCATTTGCCAGTCGAGATCACTGGTTTTATCCGGATGTTCAGCAATTACACCGTTCAAACGTGCGTTTATTTTAGCAAATACATCTTGAATAGGCTGCTGCTCATTCGACCTAACCCTGCTGATATACCTGGTTCCGGGTTCCACATCAAACTTGATACTGGCAAAGCCCGCTCCATCCTGGCCTCTGTTATGCTGCTTCTCCATCAAGAGGTACATCTTATTGATCCCGTAAAAAGCAGTTCCGTATTTCTCTTTATAATACTGAATCGGTTTTAGCAATCGTACCATTGCAATCCCACATTCATGTTTTAAAGCATCACTCATCTTCTTTGACTCTTAGTGTGTTAATTCTATTTCAAATTGAGTTAGTTGTTTAAATTGCTTCAATCTCTCCTGAATTTCCTGCTGGCCCAGGTTTTCCATTCTTTTCGTCCCGAATTTTTCAACACAAAAGGAAGCAAAATTTGATCCAAAAATAACAGCTCTTTTCATGTTTTCGAACGATACATCTGACGTGCTGGCCAGGTATCCAATAAACCCTCCTGCAAAGGTATCTCCTGCACCTGTAGGATCAAAAACTTCTTCCAACGGCAATGCCGGAGCAAAGAAAACATCTCCATTATTAAATAATAAAGCCCCATTTTCTCCCTTTTTAATAACTACATATTGAGGGCCCATTTCGTGAATTATCTGAGCAGCTTTCACTAAAGAATATTCTCCGCTTAGCTGTCTGGCCTCTTCGTCATTTATGGTAATTACATCAATCTTTGAAATCACTTCCTTTAATTCATCCATGGTATTGTCCATCCAGAAGTTCATGGTATCAAGAACAACCAATTTAGGTCTTTTCGGAATCTGATTGATCACAGACATCTGAACTGCAGGGTGTAAATTCCCAAGCATTAAAAAGTCGCAATCCTGAAAATTATCCGGAACCACAGGTTGGAAATCTGCTAACACATTCAGGTCCGTAGCAAGGGTGTCTCTCGTATTTAAATTGTAGTCATACTTTCCACTCCAAAAGAAGGTCTTTCCTTCTTTTACAATTTCCAGCCCGGTCAAATCAATGTTTTTATCCCTGAGCATCTGTAAATATTCTTGCGGAAAATCACCTCCAACCACTGAAATAATTCCAGTATCTAAGCCAAAATTTGAGGCAGACAAACCAATGTAAGTAGCTGCTCCTCCCAGTATCTTTTCAGTCTTTCCGAACGGTGTTTCAATTGCATCAAAAGCAACTGTTCCAACAATTAAAAGTTTTCCCATGTCAATTCAAATTACTTATTTTTGCAAAAATAAGTTTAAAAAATGACTATTAAAGATTTACAAGAAGAAATTATCGAAGACTTTGATCTCTTTGACGATTGGATGGAGCGATACGAATTCATTATCGAAAACGGAAAATCCCTGCCGAAAATAGAGGATCAAAACAAATCTGACGACAACATTATCAAAGGGTGTCAGTCGAAAGTTTGGTTGCATGCTGATTATGAAAACGGAAACTTACATTTCACTGCGGACAGCGATGCGATTTTGACCAAAGGAATCATCTCCTTGCTTTTAAAAGTATATAATGATCAAAGTCCGGAAAATATCCTTGCGAATGATCCTTATTTCATCGATAAAATTGGGCTAAAAGAGCATTTATCCCCTACACGTGCCAATGGTTTGCTCTCAATGGTCAAGCAAATTAAGCTTCTCGCACTGGCTTATAAAACAAAAAACTCCTAAGAAGGGATATTTTGCAGTGAATATACATTAGTGTATCTTTGCCCTTATTTAGAATGATTTTAAAGTGCCGCAATGAACGATAAAATAAAGGAAGATCTCGGAGAAAAGATTGTAGGAGTTATCAAAACTATATTTGATCCTGAAATCCCAGTTGATATATATGAATTGGGATTGATTTATGATGTTTTTGTCAATGAAGACACAGATGTAAAAGTTCTGATGACCTTAACATCTCCTAATTGTCCCGTAGCAGAAACGCTGCCGATGGAGGTTGAAGAAAAAATTCGTTCGATCGAAGAGGTAAGAAACGCAGAAGTCGAGATTACTTTTGACCCAACCTGGACCCAGGACATGATGAGCGAAGAAGCAAAGTTAGAGCTGGGGTTTTTATAATCTAATTTTACCGATACAGAAGAAATGTCTGGAGAAATTATCAATAGAGTTGCCAACAGTAAGCTAATTACACTAGATCTTGAAGACTATTACCCTTCGGGAGATCGGGTAGTTTTAGATATTAGCACCTGGTTATTCCAAGGCTTTATTTTAAAAGAAAAGGACTTTAGAGAATCCGTTGACCAACATGACTGGAGTCAATACCAAGACAAGTACGTCGCCATTATCTGTTCAACCGATGCCATCATCCCTTCATGGGCCTACTTGTTAATCAGCACCTCGCTTTCTCCCTATGCAGCTAAATTTGTAATTGGTGATTTAGAGCTGCTTGAAAATGCTATTTTTCAAGATATTATTGCAAATATTTCGCTTGATCCATTTAAAGATGCGCCGGTAATTATAAAAGGATGTTCTGATAAAAATATTCCGGACTCTGCCTATGCCTATTTAACTCAAAGACTTGTTTCAGTTGTCCGATCACTCATGTTTGGCGAAGCTTGTTCCAGTGTTCCCTTATATAAAAAGAAAAAATAGAACTGCTATTTAATTGCGTTAATTTGGTTATTTTTGCGACTTAATAACCTAATTATTTTCCCCATGAAAAAATTTATACTCGCCCTGATCTTGATGGTTGGTTTTAGCAGTCTTACTGCCCAAACCAAAGAAGAATTAAAAGCTTTACAAAAAGAAAAAAACGATTCTATTGCTGTATTGAAAGGCAAAGCTGATGCCATTCAGGCTGAAATAGATGCCTTACCCGGCTGGAGGTTAAAAGCCACTGGAACTATTGGAGGTAGTATTTCTGGCTTCAACAATTGGTATTCAAAAGAAACTCCGAATTCCTCTGTTGGAAACTTCGGAATTAATGTGAATGCATATGCAGATCTTATCGAAGAGAAATATTTTTGGAAGAATGCTACCAATATCAATATCGGTTGGGTAAAGTTTGACGATAAAGATGATACTTCTGATAGCGAAGATTATGAAGTAGCAACTGATGTTTTTAGCCTAAGCTCCTTATATGGTTATAAAGTAGCCAAAAACTTTGCGGTATCTGCCTTGTTGGAATACAGATCTACGCTTGTCAATAATTTTAATGACCCTGGTTTTTTAGACGTTGGTGTGGGTGGTACCTGGACCCCTGTTAGTAATTTAGTGGTTGTAATCCATCCTGCGAACTACAATTTTGTATTCAGTAGCGGGGATGCTCAGTACGATTCTACCTTTGGTGCGAAAGTGGTGGCAGATTATACCAGAAAATTCGGAGGTTTAAATGTAAAGTCAAATCTGTCTGTCTTTTTAAGCTATGAAGGATCAGATTTTTCAAATTATACCTGGACGAACTCATTTAGCTATACATTCTGGAAATCCTTAGGTGTTGGTTTCGATTTCGGATTGAGAAAAAACAAACAAGAAGCTCTTAATTACGAACTCGGATTTGATCCGGATGCGACTTTTGAGACTGTTGATAATGCCTTGCAATCTTACTGGTTACTTGGTTTAAACATCACACTAGACTAATTACTCGTTATTTTAAGAAGTAAATTGAACACAAAGATTTAGTTTAATTTTTAGGATAATCGATTAATTTAATACATTAGCGTAAAAGAAGATCAATGACCCTATTAATCGTCTACGGAGTTCTGTCCATCTGCTTTTCTTTTCTCTGCTCGATTTTGGAGGCAGTTTTATTAAGTGTCACTCCAACTTTTGTAACAGTAAGAATCAATGAAGGCAAGGCCTATGCAAAAACTTTAAAGAAACTTAAAGAACAGATAGACCAGCCTTTAATTACCATTTTAACCATTAACACAATTGCACACACCGTTGGTGCCATTCTAGTTGGTGTGCAGGCAGAAAAAACATTTGGTTCGGGCAACAGTGCCCTTGGAATAGTCTCCGCTATCATGACATTTTTGATCCTGGTGCTTTCTGAAATCATTCCCAAGTCGATCGGAGCGAATTATTGGAAAAATCTCGCGAACTTTTCAACAAAAATGATCGTCATTCTGATGTTCCCTTTAAAATACACGGGGATTTTATGGCTCTTGGAATTTACAACGAAAATTGTGGGTAAAAACGCTCATGAAACAAATGTTAGTCGCGAAGATTTTCATGCCATGGCTGATATAGCTCAGGAAGAAGGGGTGTTTCAAGAATCTGAAAGTCAGGTTATTAAAAACATCATTGACTTTAAGAACATGGCGGTAAAAGATATCATGACGCCCAGAACAGTTGTAAAAAGTGCTCAGGAGCAGATGAAGATCAAGGACTTTTACGATCAAAACCCCAAGCTTAAATTTTCTCGAATTCCCATCTATAAAGATTCATCGGATGATATCTCAAGCTATTTTTTAAAAGATGAATTGTTCGAGTCAATCATTGATGGAAAAGGCGATCAGGAATTAAAAAGTATTGCCAGAGAAATCTTTGTAGCCAACAGGGAAACTCCCATCAAGGATTTATTCGACCAACTCATAGACAAGCAGGAACACATTGCCTTGGTTGTTGATGAATTTGGAACCGTAAGCGGCATTGTGTCTCAGGAAGATATCATAGAAACCTTACTGGGCTTTGAGATCGTTGACGAGAGTGACGGAGATGAAGACCTCCAGGTGCTCGCCCGTAAATTGTGGAAAATTCGCGCAAAACGTCTTGGAATTATTGAGGATGACAGTCCTGAGGAAATGGGCAATTAATTATTCTCGTCGTATTCTTCGTATAAAAAGTTGTTATACGGAAATCTTGTCACATGAATCTTTTTGACCTCGTCAAAAACCCTTTTTTTGAACTCCTCCAGGTTATCCTTGTTTAAAGCCGATATAAACACACATTGATTCTCCATTTTCGCATACCAGCTCTTTTTCCAGTCTTCGAGTGAATAATGTTCTTTGGTTCGCTCAGTCGTCAGATCATCTTCATCGATGGTCTCATGACTATAGGCATCGATTTTATTAAAAACCATTATCGTTGGCTTTGAAGACTTCTCATGTTCAGGCGTAATCTCACTAATAATTTTATTCACGGAATCAATATGGTCCTCAAAATTAGAGTGCGAAATATCAACCACATGCAACAAAAGATCTGCTTCTCTGACCTCATCAAGCGTGGACTTAAAAGATTCAACCAATTGGGTTGGTAACTTGCGTATAAATCCAACCGTATCAGTTAACAAAAAAGGAATATTCCTGATAACAACCTTCCTCACAGTGGTATCTAAGGTTGCAAAGAGTTTGTTTTCTGCAAAAACATCGCTCTTACTAATTACATTCATTAGAGTCGATTTTCCAACGTTGGTATAACCTACCAGAGCTACTCGAACCATTTTTCCACGATTCTTTCTCTGAACAGCCATTTGCTTGTCAATCTTCTTCAGTTTATTCTTTAACAGGGTAATCTTATCTCTAATAATCCTTCGATCAGTTTCGATTTCGGTTTCACCAGGTCCTCTCATCCCAATCCCCCCTTTTTGACGTTCCAGGTGGGTCCACATTCTGGTAAGCCTGGGCAGTAAATATTGACATTGTGCCAATTCTACCTGCGTTCTGGCATAGGAAGTCTGCGCTCTTTGAGCAAAAATATCCAGAATTAAATTTGTCCTGTCCAGTACTTTACAATCCAGTAATTTTTCAACATTACGCATCTGAGCCGGATTCAGTTCATCATCAAAAATCACTGTTTTAACCTCCGCCTGTTCAATATAAGAACGGACTTCTTCTATTTTTCCAGTACCAATAAATGTTTTCGGGTTCGGAAATTCTAGTTTTTGAACGAATCTTTTGACAACTACCCCGCCGGCCGTATATGTCAAAAATTCTAACTCATCCAAATACTCCACAGACTTCTCCTCATTCTGTTCTTTGGTAATGACACCAACCAAAACGACGTTCTCTATTTTCGAATCCCTTTTTTCTAACATGCTGCAAATTTACAACCCTTTTTATTCTTATCTAATTGATTTTTCCTATTTTGGACCTTCTGTCCTAAATTTCTATGTCAAAAACCTTTTCCATAGCCTTTTATAACCTTGAAAATCTTTTTGACCCCTTAGAAACAACCAAAACCCTTGACAGGGACTTTACACCTAATGGACGCTACAGTTGGAGTGAGGATAAATATCAAAAAAAAATAACCAATCTTTCTAAAACTATTGCAAAAATTGGGCTTACACGTTGCGATACCCCACCCATTCTCATTGGAGTTTGCGAAGTTGAAAATGAAACTTGCCTGAATGATTTAGTCCAATCATCTTCTTTAAAAAGTTTTGGCTATGGTTTTGTTTTTCATGAATCTCCCGATCGCAGAGGTATTCATGTGGCTTTATTGTATCAAAAAAGTCATTTTACTGTTGAAAAAAACACACCCATTTCTGTTGGGTATTCGAATGATCAAGAAATTGAAGGAACACGTGATATTCTTCATATAAAAGGTCGCTTGTTTAAGCAGTCTGTTAACTTGATTATAAATCATTGGCCCTCCAGATCTGATGGTACAAAAAGCACAGAGCACAAAAGATTAAATGCCTCAAAAGAAGTACAAGGTGTAATAGACAAAATCAATCGTTCCGAACAAGAGGCTAAAATAATCGTTATGGGTGATTTCAATGATGAACCATCCAGTGGAAGTCTGTCGCCAATTCTTGATCAAGGTTTTGAAAATCCTATGCTGGAATTTCAAAAATTAAAAAAAGGTTCCGTTAAATTTAAAGGAAAATGGATCATGTTCGATCAAATTTTATTTAACCACCATCTAAAAAAATCAACCCAGTTCGAATACCTTTCCACTCAAATATATGTTGAACCCAGCCTTATTCAAAAATCAGGAAAACATCGCGGATCGCCAAAACGAACCTTTAATGGAAGCTATTATCTAGGGGGTTACAGTGATCACTTCCCTGTCTTTACGTATTTTAATTTATTAGAATCCTAAGAACCGCCCTGCGAACAGAAGCCTCAGTATTCTCCCAGAATTAGAATGTTATCAATATCATAGGTCGTAGATATTCCCGGGTCTGCGCCCAAATACCGGAATGCCAAATGAAATTTTTCCTGCATACAACCAATCGGAATTTTTCCGGAATTCTGAAATGTTTTGTTACCATCATCTCTTGATCCAACCGAGACACGCGTCTGCAGTTGATGCCAGTTGGAATTGATAAAGTCTCCTTGATAATCCGTACTAAACCAAAGTGTTAAAACAGTTCCTTCCTCAAAAGTGGCTCTTGAATCAAATGATAAACTTACATTTTTTTCCAAGGGTACACTAAGTTCCGGACTTATGAGCCAGGCATCCATCACATACTCATCAGAATTGTAAGCGGTCACTTGCACATAGGTATTCTCGTTACTACTTCTTTTCCGAAATTTTGAATTGCCAAAGTTTACATTCAAATTCTTCCATCCCAATTTTACAAGGTCCGCAGTGCTTTTCAAAGCATCAAAGTTTTCATAATAAACTACTTTTCCCTCTTTAATTTCCTGTTCGCCATCACAATTAAAAAAAGATGGATCGCAACGTGGCTGAACAGACTCCTCAATATCGAGCAAGTGATTCAACATTAAATGAATGTCCCCCGAATAATAATCTCTCGTTAATACCGCTCGAATATGAAATGAATCTTCCGGTAACAAACGAGTTTTAAATTTTGCATAAACACTCGTGAAAAGAGTCGTTCTTTCCAGGGCCTCACATTGCTCAATGATGCGTTCGCCGTTATAGGTGTCATAGACTTCTGATGAGAATGTTTTATTTAATTCATTATGCGCAAACTGAACATCCCTTAGTTCAATAAAGGTGTTAATCATGCCTTTCGAATAGTCCTTTAATTCGACCGAGAACGGCACAATTGTCTCCGTCTTTTCAGACTTGTATATAAACGAATCCAATAGTGGTGATGGTATTTCATCTATCTCACCTTTTAAAAGATAGCCAAGAATATATTTTTCGTTCACCTTCTGAATGCTGAGTCCACTTACATTTATCAATAGTTTTCGCCCAAAATTATACTTGGAATAATATGACTTCAGATCTATTCTTACTTCAAGTCCGTGTAATGGATTCTCCGGCTTGTCCTGAACGATCAAGGTTTTGAAAAAATTACCCGCCTCATCACTTGAGATTACATAGGCGCTGAAGATAATCGTATCTTCACTTTTAAAGGTGTAAATATCTTGTTCAGAATTTTCATAGGCCTTTATAATTCCTTCCATATTAGTAGTCGATTGGATGTCTATTTCATTTAATCCAACTTCTTCCAAGGCAAACTCAGGTGATTCAACACAGGCGAATAAGCAATAGAGCAGCAAGTAAGAACTTAATAGTTTTAAACTTCTTCTCATATCCTGATATAAATAGAAGAAAAAAACGTACTGCCATAACCCAACCAATATTTCGGACCAAACAAAGGTTTTTCTCTCGTTTTATCTTCCAACAGACGTTGATAATTGGCATTCCTGGATTGCTCAAATCCCCCTGTCTTATACACAGCATCCATCACATTATTCAGTGATACAAAGAAACCAAGATATAAATCCTTGATTTTCCAAGATTTCCCTCCCACAATATTTAAGGTCCAATAGGGGTTCAAAGGTTCTTGCTGTAACAAAACATTTGCAGTTTCTATATCAATTTGCGGCAGTGTTGATCCATCAGTGTCTAAATAAAAATTCTTCGTTCTGGTTATCGGGGCGACGGAGACGTAAGAATTATCAAAAATATTGACACTTGAACTCAACCACCAATAGCTTGGGCTCGAATATTCGAGACCAAAAGACAAGGCTTTTTGAGGCCCTGAGGAAGCGAAATAACCTTTCAATTGAGATTCTCCTAAATGCAGTGTTTCTTCAATGGAATTGGAAGTAAGATAGAGCTCTGGATCAGACGTATAAAACGAATTTCCCAGAGCAGCAACTGTTCTGAGCTTAAGCCCTGATAAAATTTTAGCTTCAAGTGCAAATTCAAAACCGGCATATAACTTATTTATGCCAGTCAGGACCTCCTGTACATAGGCACTGTTTTCCTGATTACCCAATCCTATCAGACCATCTGCATAATAGAATGAAATATTTGTCGCATTGATACTATGTAAATAATAGCCCGAAAAAGAAGCATAAATCACAGGATGTCTCCAGGTATAATTAAAGTCAAATCCCATGGACTCTTTGACCCTAAGGTTTTCTACTAAATTATTACTCTCTCTAATATTAGAGAAAATGCTTTTCAGCACTGGAGCATTTTGTAGATAATTCACATTGGCAGATAAAACATGTCTTCCTGTAATTCGATATGAATATCCCGTTTTAAAGCTTGTAGAATTAAAGGTTGCGGATTCACTTTTGCCTATGGACAGGTTTCCTGGATTCCTTCCGTTTTCATACAGGCCATTGCGTTGATAGCTTTGTGCCGCCATTTCGAAACCAGCATAAAATTCGCTTTTTTTCGAAGTAAACTTAGCCCCTAGATGAGACCTTAATTCAATGGCCCCTAACTCATAATTGTATCTGAATTTCTCTTTTTCAATAACAATCCTATTCGGTTCTTTTAGATTATTTTGCGCCTGATTTAGGTTTTCCGAAAATGAATCAACATCAAGATATCCTTTTCCACCTAAAAGATCAATCATATAGGCATAGTTCTCAGATTGAAAATTTCGTATAAATAAAGAGCCTTGGAATAATAGTCTGTTACTCACATGATGAGAGAAAGATGTTTTAAAGGAAAGACTTTGACTTTCATCAACATCTTCATATAAGGCATAAATTGCATTCTTTCCGTCAGCCTGGTTCAGGTTTGCCTCCTGTAAACTTTCCCAATCAACCTGTCCATTTTGCCTAATTTCTCTTTCTGCCAAAAAAGCGTTTGCATAATCAGTCTGTAGCGGTGAACGTAAAAAATAACTTGGTAACTTTTGATAGTATGTCGCATCGGGATTTATTCCCTGTCCAACGGTGGTTTGTAAACCCCCTAATAATGTACTGCCATTATAATCTAACCTGCTGAAAGATACCTGTCCGTTTTGATAGGTAACATGGGCATCTATGCTCCACTTAGGATTTGGATTGAAGTAATAATTCAATTGAGTTATAGGTTCATGAATTTTCTTTTCTCTGGAATTTCTTCTCTTTCCCCATTGATATCCCCAATATGAATTATAGCTAGTGCCTTTTAATTGAAATACCTCATCGGTCATTGGAGATGATCTTCCCCGGTCATTGTTTGCATAAATAAATGTAGCATTTAAATGGTGTTTTTGACCAATCCTTCTATCCATTGAAACCAGTAAGGATTTCGCATGATAATTTGTCCCTTGCCGGTAGCCCGTTTTAGCATTCCTCATTGAAGCCGATAACATGATCGACCAGTTTTTATTTATAAGTCCTGTGGCATAGGTAATCATTAATCTTGTTGTATAATTCTTATTAGCAGCAGACATTGACAACTTCAAACCTTTCCTTTGAATATTGGCAACACTAAGCATATTGATACTTTTTGCCATCCCTCCTAAGGCATAATTAGTTGGATGCATTTCAGAAAATACTTCCTGCTTCCTAAGTGCATCATTCAATCCTCCCCAATTACTCCATTCAGGCCTTCCTGTAAGTACCTTGTTCAATCTAACACCATTCAACATGACCAAACCCTGTTCCGATCCCAGAAATCTTCTTCGAAAAAAATTGCTTCCGAAATCGAAAGCTGCAGTTCTTGAGAAAACATCTTTTCTGGAACTCAATAAACCTGAAATGTTCTCTATGTCATAATTGCTATTCTCGGCTGCTTCTTGACTTACTTCCATCATGCTTTGGTTCAAATCGGTCTCGTTTTCAGGCAGTAATGCTATAATACCCATATCAATATTTTTGCTGCTTCCTCTCTTTTTTAATTCAATTCTCCTGCTTTTAAATTCTATTAAATCGCATAATAGGGTGGTCTTTTCCTTTAAAAAAATACGCTTGCTAAAGAACCCATTTTCGTCAGTAAACAGGACCTCTTCGTTCTCTTCAACCAGAATCCTGACGCCTTCCAAAGGGGCTTCTGAGATGCTATCAATGATTCTTCCATGTAAGATGCGCTGACCTGCACTTTGTTGTATCATCAAAAAGCAACTAATAATTAACAAGAATAATCTTGAAGACATATAGGGTTTACTTCTCAAACATATTATTTCATGTAGCGAATTAAAAAAAGTAAACAACAGGAGCGGAACAATGTCTTTGCTAACTTTTGCAAATGAAAATCATCCAATAACATGAGAACATTCCATATTCTACTTTTTTCACTTGCTTTGATACCGTTATTCTGCTATGTTGGAATAGAGAAACCTCCATCAAAAAAAACGATCATAAAAACGATCGGGTTTTATAATGTTGAAAACCTGTTTGACACGGTCGATGATTCCCTAACTATTGATGAAGACTATACTCCTGCCGGGAAGAATCATTTTACAATTACTCAATACAAAAAGAAGATACACAACACCGCCAGAGTACTTTTAGAATTAGGGGGTAAAAACAATGAATTTGGGCCGGCAATCATCGGACTTGCGGAGATAGAAAATTATTCCGTTGTACATGATCTGGTAAACGATGTACGCCTAGTCAATTCTTCTTACCAGATCATACATAAAGATTCCCCTGACAGAAGAGGTATTGACGTAGCTTTAATCTATCGTGATTCTGAGTTTTTCCCTTTAGATTTTAAGTTTATTGAGGTCAAATTATGGGATGATTCAGGACGGCGAATTTATACTCGCGACATTTTATATGTTAAAGGGGTACTCGAAAATGAAGAGCTGCATCTAATTGTCAATCATTGGCCATCAAGGAGAGGGGGCAAATCGAGAAGCGAGTCTAAAAGAATGAAAACTGCTTTTCTGGTGCGTCAAATAACCGATGATATTTTACTGCGAAATCCAGAAGCCAAAATTCTGATTTTAGGGGATTTCAACGACAATCCTTCAGACAAAAGCATTAAAAAAAGCTTGTTGAAACCTATACAGCTAGAAAATCAACTCTTTTATCCCTTTTTTAACCCGATGGATGTCATGTTTAGAAAAGGATGGAATTCATTAGCCTATCGAGATGAACTTTTTTTGTTTGATCAAATAATCCTATCATCCATTTTCAAAAAAAAGAAAAACAAGGCTTTTGCCGGATTTCAATTTTATCGTGCTGGCATCTTTAATCCAGATTACTTAATAACTCCAAACGGCCCATATAAGGGTTATCCCATGAGAAGTTTTCAAAACAACCATTTTGCTGATGGATATAGTGATCACTATCCTGTCTATGTCAAACTCATTAAGTCTGTGAAAGAGTAATTTTTTACGACCTACTCTATATCCATCTCTTCAACTTCCACAATTTCATTGTTCTCGTAGACCACCTTTGTTTTTTTGTCCATAAACCAATAGTACCAGGTACCAACTTTGTCTCCGTGGTTGTATACAGCGACGCATTTCCGGTTGCCATTTTTATAATAACTCTCCCAGGAAGCATGCAGCTGATGGTCTTTATCCATAAAACCATGTTGCATAATAGCCCCATCTTCATAATAAACAGTCACTTCAAACAGATCCCCTATGGGTTCAATTTTTTGATTCTTTTTTTCCTGACAGAAAACAAAACTTGAACTTAGTCCCAAGATTATTAAAATGATTAACTTTTTCATTAAATTAGTCTTTTAAAGCCTTCCCTAAATTTAGGCCAAATTAGATGTTCATCCTATGACAATTGTCATTCTATAAATCATTACAATTGAGTTCGTTATCACCTAAAAAAAAACTATTCTATTCTCTGGGACTTCTCTGCTACGTGTTTTCGGCGCCTTCTTTGTTCGGACAAGATGATTGGATCGATTATGTTACAATGAAAGAAAAGGGGGTGATGTCCATCTCCATTGATTTAAGTCTGGATCTTGTGAAGCCTAATTATAAAAACATGTTGATTGTGGGAGGACAGTTTCAGGACTGCTATAAAAACGGTTTCCCCCATAAAGAGGCCTTGGAAAGTTTGTTTGCTTTTTCCGATTCAACGGCGGCAACGATTAATAAAATCACAGACAATCGACTCACGGCCTTTATGACCTATCAATGTATGGGGTTTGATGTTTTTTATGTGAAAGATACGGTTGGTCTCAGAACGGCACTAACCAAAATGCTCGAAGCTAATTTTCCTGCGAATCGTCCTTATGTTAAAATCAGTAGAGATAAGTCATGGGGCTATTATAGAAATTATTTGTATCCCAGAGATTTTTCTGCAGAGTATCTGATTGATCACGATTACCTCCATGATTTAGTGCTTCAGGGAGATGATCTTCTGGGGCAACGAAAAGTTTATCATTGGCTTTATTTCAAAAATGTTGAAAAAAGAAATCTCTTTGGGAAAAAGATGAAAAACCTCAATTTTTCCCTGGATTCTATTGCATATAGAAAAAACAACACTCTGCCCTATCAGCTGACAATATCGCGCCAAGATTCCATAGACCCTCTAAATGTTTATAAGTTAACCTCGATGTTAAGAGGCTTGTCAGGGTCCATGAATGGTCAATATGATGGCTGGAGTACAGAAGTGATTTTAAAAGAGTAGTTCTTCGTAAAAAAGAAATCATGAAAAATCAACCTTCTCCAATAATTCTTGATGGCGGTCTATCAAACGTGCTCGAATCAATGGGTTGCGATCTGAATCACCCCTTGTGGACTGCAAAGTTAATAGAGACTCATCCAGACCTACTTATAAAAACGCATTTGATATATCTGGAAGCCGGGGCCAGAATTATTAGCAGCGCAGGTTATCAGGCTTCCATTGAAGGGTATCTTTCATTGGGTAAGACCAAAGAAGAAGCCATCGAATTGATAGCAGGCTCTCTTGATCTGGTTCTAAGAGCAAAAAAATTATATATAGAAAAAAACAGGCCTGATTACCTTGTTCAAGTGGCAGCAAGTATGGGGCCTTATGGAGCATTCCTGGCAGATGGCTCTGAATACAGTGGAGATTATAAAATATCTGATCGAGAATTGACAACTTTTCACCAATCAAGAATAGAAATATATGAGAACAAAGGGGCCGACTATTTAGCCTTTGAGACCATTCCAAGCTTTCAGGAGGTAAAAGTATTGTCAAAACTATTAGATCAATGCCCTAGCCAGAGCTGGGTTTCTTTTTCGTGTAAAAATGATTCTCAACTCAATGATGGAACTCAAATCAGTGACGCCGTCTCTCTTTTATCAGAGCATCCAACTATTTTTGCTCTTGGGGTGAATTGTACAGCACCAAAATACATGACTACTATTATCGCCACAATTAAAGAATATGCCCCTCAAAAAAAAATAATTATCTACCCGAATTCTGGAGAAGTATACCATGCTGATTCTAAGACATGGAGCGGAATTTCAGATCCTTTGGTTTTTGAAAAAATGGCGCTTGAATGGTCTAAAAAAGGAGCAGACATTATTGGTGGCTGTTGCCGAATTGGGCCTGAGCATATCGCCAAATTAAGCCGTGTAAAATAAACCCTCTCAGGCTAACAATATAGCCATATACCTAGCGTTTATTCTCGTATTATCCATCATCTACCAAACCAAACGCTATGAAAAAAATAATTTCTTTATTCTTGTTGTTCACATGCTTAAGTTCAATTGCTCAAATTCGCTTTGAGAAAGGATATTACATCGACAATAAGGGTGATAAACAAGAAGGCTATATCAAAAATTTCGAATGGAAGAATACCCCTTCGGAGATTGAATTCAAAAAGGCAGATCAAGAAGTCAGCTCCAAACTTGAGATTCAGGAAGTGGCATCTTTTTTTGTCGGGAATCAATTATATAAAAGATTTACAGGACAGATCGATCGATCCAGTTCCATTCTTGAAAAAATGAATTCGAGCAAAAACCCAATTTTCAAAGAAGAGACCCTCTTTTTATTGCAGTTGGTTGACGGGAAGCAAAAACTATATGTATATAACGACAAAAGCCTTAGTCGCTATTTCTTTGGCACTGACGATTATGATATAAGTCAATTGGTGTATAAAAAATATCTAAAAAACCAATCATCTGTTGGAGAAAATAATCTGTATCAACAACAGATCTTACAAGAGTTGAATTGTAATTCGATCAGTCAAAATCGAATTCAGCATACTTCGTATACTAAAAACGATCTTGTAGACCTGTTTAAAGAATATAACCTGTGTGTTAATCCAGATCTAACCTTTGAATCAACAAAAAGTAAAGGAAGTTTCCAGATCAATATAAGGCCTGGAGTTACGATCAATGAATTTAAAATTACAGGTGATGATTCTTTCTATGAACAAGATGATTTTTTGAATTTCGGAAATTCACCTGGGTTTAGATTTGGAGTTGAAGGGGAATATATCATGCCATTTAACAAAAATAAATGGTCAGCTACAGTTGAACCAACCTTTCATTTTTTCAATGACTCTGGCTACGATTATAATGAAAATCCAACGAGCATCAACTATTCGGCTTTTGAACTACCCATAGGAATTCGTCATTATATGTTTTTAAATGATAAAAACAAATTATTCGTCAATGCATCATTAATGCTTATTTTTCCTATGAATTCTGAGGTCGAAATTGAAACCCCTTTTAATTATACATTTGAAAAGAGTCCTAATTATGCCCTAGGAATTGGCTATAAGTTTAGAGAAAAATTTAGTTTTGAATTTCAGTATAAGGGAAGTCAAAACTGGTACTATGACCCACGATATAATAAACGATTGTCTGAATTAAGAGGTGTTTCATTTATTTTAGGCTATTCATTGTTCTAATCGAGGAATAGAAGGCTGGCAACCTCTTCTATTTTGCTTACTTTAAGAATTTCAATGTTATAATTCTTCTTTGCAATCTTACTGAATTTTGAAACAATAATTTTTTTAAAACCTAATTTTTCGGCTTCCTGAATTCTTTGTTCCACACGAGAAATAGCTCTGATTTCACCAGCCAAACCCACTTCAGCAGCAAAACATATATCCTGTGGAATTGAAATTTCATTGTTTGACGACAATACCGCAGATACTACCGCCAGATCAATGGCCGGATCTTCTACCCTGAGCCCACCAGCAATATTCAAAAAGACATCTTTGGCACCTAGTTTAAAGCCTGCTCTTTTTTCTAAAACAGCCAATAGCATATTCAGCCTTTTGATATTGTAACCTGTACAAGAACGTTGAGGCGTACCGTATACCGCTGTACTTACAAGAGACTGAACTTCTATCATTAATGGCCTCATACCTTCCAATGTGGCTGAAATAGCTGTTCCTGTAAGATCAGCATCCTTTTCTGAAATTAATATCTCTGAAGGATTATCCACTTCTCTTAGTCCTGTATGCTGCATTTCATAAATCCCTAGTTCTGCTGTTGAACCGAATCTGTTTTTCTGAGCTCTGAGAATTCTGTATGTATGGTTACGATCACCTTCAAATTGAAGAACAACATCTACCATATGCTCCAAAATTTTAGGACCTGCAATATTCCCTTCCTTGGTAATATGGCCAATCAAAATCACTGGAGTATCCGTCTCTTTAGCGTATTTAATAAGCTCTGAAGTTGTCTCGCGAATCTGTGAAATGCTTCCCGGCGAAGCCTCAATATAATCAGTATGCAGGGTTTGAATTGAATCAATTACGATCACCTCAGGAACAGTCTCCTGTGCAATTGTAAAAATCTGCTGGGTTTTGGTCTCGGTTAATATCAGGCAGTTTTCATTGGAATTCTCCAAACGGTCGGCCCTTAATTTTATCTGGGTCATACTCTCTTCTCCTGAAACATACAACACCTTGTTTTTCATTCTTAAGGCTATCTGAAGCAATAAAGTAGATTTTCCTATTCCAGGTTCTCCTCCCAGCAAAACAACTGATCCTTTCACCAAACCTCCTCCTAAGACCCGATTTAATTCATTATTACAGGTCCCTATTCGTTCTTCATTCACGGCAGTTATTTCGCCTAATTTAACAGCCTTGGTGTTTTTTTTCTCTTTGTTTGGCCCTTTCCACGATTTGCTGTCTTCCTTTTGAATTACCTCTTCAACAATTGTGTTCCATTCATTGCAAGAGCTGCATTTTCCTACCCATTTCGGAAATTGAGCTCCACAATTTTGACAAAAAAAAGTAGTCTTGGTCTTGGCCATAAAGGAATTTAAAAGTAGTTATTTATATGTTTTTAATGCCAGTTCTTCTCCGTCAAAAACAGCATAAGTAAAATGAGAAATCCAATCTCCCGTATTGATGTAAGTACTGTTATCACCTACCTTTATTTCCATGGGCAAATGCCGGTGTCCAAATAAAAAGTAGTCGTAGTGCTTTTGCTCTAATTTCCGTTTGGCATATTGTGCCAGCCATTCGTTTTCTTCTCCTAGAAAAACAACATCCTCATCTCCGGATATTAACTTATTCTTAGTGGATAAATATTGCGCAAGTTTTACACCAATATCAGGATGTAGCCACCTGTAGAACCATTTCGACAAAGGGTGAGAAAAAACCTTTTTCATCCGCTTATACCCCTTGTCTCCGGGGCCTAATCCATCTCCATGGCCTATTAAAAACTGTTTCCCGCTAAACTCGAATTCTTTGGGCTGATGGTATACCGGGATCCCTAATTCTGTTTCAAAATAATTAATCATCCATAAATCGTGATTACCTACAAAGAAATAGATTGGAATACCACTGTCTCTGAGTTCGGCAATTTTACCTAAAACCCGGACAAAGCCCTTGGGTACAACTGTTTTATATTCAAACCAAAAATCGAACAAATCACCCAACAAAAAAATAGCCTTGGCATCTGTTTTAATTTCATCGAGCCAAGACATAAATTTCTTCTCACGTACCTTACTACTTGCAATATCGGGGATACCAAAATGCTGATCTGAAGCAAAATATATTTTTTGTTTGTCACTCATTCTTTATGATTCTAACATAAGGTCTCTATCATGATCGGTTTTGGTCATCAGCAAACCACTCGGCATATGAATTTGCCGTTTCGTATAATTTTAACGAATGTAACAAAACATTTTGAGGTAATTGTTTCTTAATTCGCTCTGAAAAATCGAGCAACATATTTTCACTTGTTGGCTGATAAGGTACCAGCACAACATTATGTGAGTGTTCATTAATGGTATTTGCAAGTTCTTTATGTGGAGAATTCTCATTGAGTACAACAGCATGATCGAATTTATTTACGATCTCCTTTTTAACGATGACTTTTAAATCTCCAAAATCCATTACCATCCCATTTTTAGGATTTTCCGAATCAATAATGGGCTCTCCTATAACCGTGACATATAAATGATAACTATGACCATGAATGTTTTTACACTTGCCGTCATATCCATAAAGGGCATGAGCCGATTCAAAATCAAAATGCTTGGTAACTCTTATTTTATTCATCCTTTCTATCTTATATTACGTTCAAAGCTTTGCCAACCTTCACAAAGGCGGCAATAGCCTTGTCTAAATGTTCTTTTGTATGAGCGGCACTCAACTGTACCCTAATTCTGGCTTTTTCTTTGGGAACTACAGGGAAAAAGAATCCAATCACATAAATGCCTTCATCCAATAAGGCATTGGCCATATCCTGAGACAACTTGGCATCGTACAGCATCACTGGTACAATAGCAGCATCCGCCCCAACCAGATCAAATCCTGCTTCTTCCATTTTTGTTCTAAAATAATTCGTGTTCTCTTCAAGTCTGTCCCTCAAACTCGTATCACTTTCGATGAGATCAAAAACTTTTAAGGTGGCTCCAACAATAGCAGGAGCGAGAGAATTTGAAAACAAATACGGTCTTGATCTCTGCCTTAATATATCTATGATTTCCTTAGGTCCTGTGGTATATCCTCCCATGGCGCCTCCCAGCGCTTTACCAAAAGTTCCGGTGACGATATCCACACGTCCCATCACATTCTTTAATTCAACAGTTCCTCTTCCTGTTTTACCAATAAAACCGGTTGCATGACATTCATCAACCATCACCAGGGCATCGTATTTATCTGCCAGATCGCATATTTTATCAAGTTGAGCTACGATTCCATCCATAGAAAAAACACCATCTGTTACAATGATTTTGAACCGATGGGCTTGTTTGTTAGCCTCAATAAGCTGCTTTTCAAGGTCCTCCATGTTATTATTCGCATAACGATATCTTGCCGCTTTGCACAAACGAACTCCATCAATAATCGATGCGTGGTTCAACGAATCTGAAATAATCGCATCTTCTTTTTGTAATAAAGGTTCAAACACTCCTCCATTGGCATCAAAAGCTGCCGCATACAATATGGTATCCTCAGTTGTATAAAAGTTCGCTACCCGCTGTTCAAGTTCTTTGTGAATATCCTGTGTTCCACATATAAAACGAACTGAGGACATGCCATATCCATGGACATCCATCGTATCTTTCGCTGCTTGAATCACCTCGGGATTATTGGATAATCCCAGATAATTGTTCGCACAAAAATTGATCACTTCCTCTCCGGTAGAGATCTTAATTACTGCATCCTGTGAACTGGTAATTATGCGCTCTTTTTTATACAATCCTGCTTCTTCAATAGAATTCAATTCTTTGACGAGATGATCTTTTAACTTCGTATACATTCCAATGACTGTTTTTACAATAATGAACTCTTTTTTAGGCAACCAACTCAATGCCCCCATAAATTGTCGTACTGAAAATCAAGCTTTTGAGAATAACAATACCTTCTGTTGGCCGCACTCTGGCAAAAGTATGAAATTATGGGGTATTTGTATTTCGTTATTAGTATTTTTGGCCAATAATCTATAGGTATGGCCAGAGACGAAAAAGTCAAAATGCAGTGGGAAGAGATCCAAAATACTGTTTCTGAAAAATTTGGTGGAGGCGAAAAGATGGATCTTGATTCTATTATTTATCTCATAGGGATACAGGAATTAGGAAAGGGATATAAAAAGTTTAGCAAAGACGAGAAATTGAATATTATGCATATCGCCATTTGCAAACTCCTTGAGCCCTTTGGTTATTATGAATTCGATTACTTTGATGAAGATGGTTGGCCCCATTATAAAACAATTGACGAGTTACCGACCTTAAAAGCGGGTGAACAATCTGTTTTGATGAAAGAAGCCGTTGTTCTATACTTTGAAAATTCAGCTACCTAATTTCTGTTTTATCATTTTAGGATAATTGATATTTTTTTCCTGGCAAGCTTTTCACTAATCCTTTTAATTCCAGTTGCAATAAAAGTGTTACCGTCGATTGAACACTTAAGCCTGTTTTAATTGACAATTGATCCAATTGTATCTTTTCATTTAACTTCAAATACTCACAAATCATTTTTTCTTTGGCATCGAGCTTCGTAAACAGCTCGTTTCGCAATACCTTCTGCGCATCCTTATCAGCGCTCCATCCCAGCAAATATTCCAGATCATCACCGGACTCGATGATGGCAGCCCTATGTGTTTTGATGAGCATATTACACCCTTTGCTTTTAAGATCTTTTACGCGTCCTGGAACCGCAAAGACATCTCGGTTATAAGATGCGGCCAGATCTGCGGTAATCAATGATCCTCCCCTATCTGCCGATTCAATGACGATCGTGGCCTCAGAAAGTCCGGCAATAATCCTGTTTCGCTTCACAAAATTCGATTTTTCCGGTGCTGAACCTGACCAGAATTCTGTATACAAACCACCATTCTCTTTCATTTTTTCAGCTAATTTATAATGTGAGCGAGGATATATTCTGTCCAGCCCATGTGCAAGAATTCCTATGGTACATAAATTATTTCGAATGGACTCCTGGTGCGCACAGCTATCCACTCCATAGGCCAGACCACTTACAATAATGGGATTGTATTTTTTTATCGATTGTACGAAATTCGCTAAAAATTCTTTTCCATATCCTGTCATCTTTCTGGTGCCTACAATACTAATAATCCTTCTTTTACCCAAGTCAAATTTCCCTTGTTTAAATAACAGAATGGGGGCATCATAACAATTCCTTAGCGCCGATGGATAGGATTTATCTTCGATGCTTGAAGTGTCAATATTTTGTTTTTCTATATACTTTAATTCTCGTTCTGCATTTTTATACACCTTCACACTCCCTATTTGATTTATAATTCGTTCGCTGATTCCTTTGATCAACTTTAGTTCCCTGCGATCAGGTCGAAAAATATTTTGAACACCTCCACAATGTTCAATCAGTTTTCTGGCATTTACAGGCCCGATCCCCTCAACAGATTGCAGGGCCAAATAGTAAAATAAATCCTCTTTTTTCATACTAAGCATTTGGTTTTCAATTGTGCATGCTTTTGTTAATAAATATGAAATAGGAAATGTCAACCATGAATGTTTTTTTTTAGATTTGTTTAAGTAAAACTAAACTCCCTTAACACTTGAATCTAGCGAATTACATCAGTGATCTCTTATACCGATACGAATGTGTTATCGTTCCTAAGTTTGGAGGATTCGTAACCAATAATCAGTCGGCGAGAATCGATGCGTCAAACAATACCTTGCATCCACCTTACAAGCAAATTACTTTTAACAGCCATCTTACAAACAATGATGGTCTTTTGGCAAATTATATCGCTTCGGTAGACAACATCTCTTATGAATGTGCTTTAAATTATATTCAGTTTGAGATTGATGCCTGGAAAGAAAAAGTGAAAGCACAAGAGCTTACCTTAAACGGATTAGGGGCTTTTAATCTGATTAATTCAAAACTTCATTTTGAACCTCAGCAAAAAATCAACTACCTCACTTCTTCCTTTGGTTTATCAAATGTAGTGAGAAGCGAAATAGCCCGAGCACAGGCTGTAAAAGAGCAAAAAGAAGCTGTTGTACCAAAGGTAATTCCGATTGTCGAAGCAGAGAAAAAGGCACCAAACTACTTGAAATACGCAGCAGTATTCGTAATTGGTCTTTCTGCCATTGGTTTTGCGGGTAAATATTACCAAAACCATATACAGGAAAAACAATTAGTTGAGGCTCAGAAACAGCAGGATCTGATGGAGGAACAAATCGAAAGCGCGACTTTTATGATTTCAAAGCCGCTGCCTACCTTAAATCTTGAAGTTTCGACTGTTGGTAAAAAAAGTTTTCATGTGATTGCAGGTGCGTTCAGATTCCCTGAAAATGCCAATCGCAAAGTGAATCAATTGCTTCAAGAGGGATACGAAGCGCGTATTTTGGGAGTGAATAAATGGAATCTTACCGTCGTTTCCTATGGTAGTTATTCCAGCCGAAATGAGGCTGTAGAAAATTTGTCTGAAATCAAGAAAAATGTAGCCAAAGATTCTTGGTTGCTAATTCAGGATTTTTAGATTGCCTCAACCTTAACACAGGAATTCAATATTAATTTAGTCTACTTCTTTTATCATGCAGAGCAAGACCTCAAAAGAATCTTTGACCGTAATGACCGATTTGGTCTTACCAGGAGAAACCAACCCTTTAGATAATTTATTTGGAGGAGAATTACTGGCCAGAATGGATAGGGCATCGAGTATCGCTGCCCGCAGACATTGTAACAGAATCACTGTGACCGCTTCAGTGAATCACGTTGTTTTCTCTAAGGCTGTACCTGTGGGGTCTGTTCTTACCATAGAAGCTAAAGTTTCCAGATCGTTCAATTCATCCATGGAGATTTTTGTGGATGTTTGGATGGAAGACCGGGAGTCAGGAGGAAAGACAAAAGTAAATGAAGGTATTTATACTTTTGTGGCAGTAGATCGAACAGGGTCCCCAGTAAAAGTTCCTGAGATTATCCCTGAAACAGCTCTTGAAAAGGAAAGGTACGAGGGGGCATTGAGAAGAAAACAATTGAGTCTGGTCCTGTCCAAAAAAATGGACCCACAGGACGCCACGGAACTTAAAGCCTTGTTTTTATAAGCTACTTATATTTTTTCAGCACTCTTTCTACACCACTTCGATATGAAGATCCGAAAAGGTTTAGATGTACCAGAGTGGGATAAAGGTTATGGATTTCCATTCTGTTTTCCCATCCCTGTTCTAAGGGGCATTGCTCATTGTAGGCTGCCAAATACAACGGGTTAAAGCCGCCAAACATATAGGTCATCGCTATGTCCATCTCTCTATGTCCATAATAAACGGCTGGGTCAATAAATACCGGTTGTCCTTCCTTTGAACAAAGTAAATTCCCTGACCAAAGATCCCCGTGAAGTAAGCTGGGCTTTTCCACTGGAACTAAGTCAGAAAATTTTTTATAAAACTCCTGAAAATTTTGAAGATGTCCCCTGTCTAACAGGCCATTGTCAAAGGCGTTTTTCACCAAAGGGCTGATTCTTCGCTCAACAAAAAATTTTTCCCATAATGGCTCCTGACTGTTGTCCTGTGACAAAGAACCAATATAATTGTCGTATTCAAGTCCAAAAACTGAAACGCTTTGCTGATGAAGCTCAGACAAAACCTGACCAAATCTTTTCCAGAAGTAATCATTGGTTGGTCCTTCTTCTATGAATTCTACTACAAGGAACTGCCGGTCTTGAAAATCAAACTGATCTATCGTTTTTGGTGTTTGAACCTTTCCTTGTCGCAATAAGTCAAGTCCCTGAGCTTCCTTTTTAAGCATCTTCGGAAAGCGTTCATTATCATTCGCTTTTACTACAAATGATTCCTTCTCGGTTGCACATAAATATACTTGATTGATGTCCCCTCCGGAGAGCCTGGTAAAAGACAAAATAGATGACGATAATCTTTGTTCAATGATTTTTCGATCAATCATGACAAGGTCTTGAGACTAATTCTTATAAACCCATTCTTCCGGGTTTTGTCTGTGTATTTCTTTAAACAGTACAAAGGCCAATATAGTTTTGCCCGTTGATTTATCCGTATGAATCTTTCCCAGTTGCTGTTTGGTGGAAACCAGATCGCCTTTTTGAACAGTCACGTTGTCCAAGTTTTTATAAACCGAAATATAGTTTCCATGCTGCACCAGTATGGCTTTCTTTTTTCCTGGTAAAACCTGAATGGCTAATACTTTACCATCAAAAATCACCCGTGCATTGGCATCCTTCTCAGTGGCGTAGAATACTCCGTTACTTTCAATGGTAATCCCCTTGAGTGTAGGGTGCCTTTGCTTACCATAACGCCGTACGATAACCCCTCTTTCAACAGGTGAAGGTAACTTTCCTTTATTCGAAATAAAGTCTTTTTCCAAGGCGACTGCCTCAGGTGTTAAAGCAAATCCGGAGCTTTTCACATTCGATTCCTTTTTTGACTTGGCAATTGCTTCTGCAATTAACTTCTGAACCTTTGCATCAATTTCTCTTTCTTCTTTTTGCTTTTTATTTATCTGAGCTATATATTTCTTTTCTTTCTTCTTAACCGATCGAACGAGCCCTTCCTGAGATTTTTTCTCTTCACTGATACTATCTTTTTCTCTCAGATTAATTGCGATTAAATCTTCTTTTTCATTTCTCGTTTCTACTAAATAATCTGTTAAATTCTGAAGCTTAACGGTCTCAACCTTGATCTCTTCGCCCTGACGCTCTCTATAGGCTGCATATTGTTTCAAATATTCGAGACGTTTATAGGCCTGTAAAAAACTCTCAGAAGACAATAAAAACATCAAGCGACTGTTTTTTGTTTTGCTTTTATACGATTTCACCACCATGTTGGCATAATCCTTTTTCAGAAATTCCAACCTTTCTTCCAGCATTTTAACCTGCCTTTCATTCTCTTTTATCTCAATTGTTAATTGATTGGTTTCCTCATTAATTGTGTTGATCAATTTTGTTCTAACACCAATACGCTGCACAAGATCAGAAAGATCCGATAACAAGGTTTTCTCTTTTTTTTGAGATTGGAATAATAAGGTATTGATCTGTTTGATTTCTTTTTGAAGTTGAACCCGTTGTTGCTCCAGCTCCTGTCTGGATTGAGAAGAACCTGTAAACGGAAATGACAGTAAAAATAGGAGTATAAGCGTTTTTAATCGAAAATCGATTTTTACCAATCCCGGAGTCTTGTATTCCTCTATGTTAGCTCGAAGTGAGATCATTCAAGTTCAATATTTCTATAGCCCGAAGGTATTGCAAAGGGGAATCTCAAAGGGACATCAAACTGCACATTTTTATAATTTACGTCTATCGTAGTTTTCATTTGATCTGATATGGCCGTGACCAAAAACCCTTTCGGAAACAAAGATTCACTAATTTTATGAAAATCCTTGTATAAAATTGTTAAATTTTGATTCTTTTCAGCATGACCCACTTCTTCCTTTATAACTTTAAAATGAACCGGGTCTATCCAATATTTGATATCAAAAATAGGGTTTCTTTTCTTTGAAAGCAATTCATATTTGCGATCCTTTACACTTACCTCATATTTGTCTTGTTCTAAACTTAAAATTGCTTCCCCTAAAAAAAGGTTTTGCACCTTTACAAAATCAAACTCTGTTCCCAGCCAATTGCTTATTAACTTGAAGTCTCCTTCAAAAGATGTTTTTCCAATTTTTTCATAAAATTTCACCTCATCGGGTGTAATTTTAAGTTTGGCCACCGGAAATCCTAATTTAGAAAAATTAAGCCAAATAATAGAGTCCTTTACCATTCTTAGCGAAGCGCTTATATTAGGTAACTCTTCTTTCCCTTTGTATTTAATGCTCATTGAAGCCTTCACAGTTTTTCTGTTAAAGCTAGCTGCAGTATTCTTCTTTACAATAGCTTTAGACGATAAACCAGGTATGCTTTTATCAGAAACTTTTGAAGATTTACATGAAGCGAAAGCGAAGATTATAATTAATAAAGTAACTGTTTTACGCATACTTGTATTTTAATTCGCCCTTAGATCGGCTGCTTTATTATAATATTCAGAAGCTTTTTTATTGTCTCCCATTGCTTTTAGACTTAAACTTATTTCTTCAAATATATCTGCTTTTAAAGAATTGTCATCAATAATATAATCTAAACCTTCTTCTAAACTAAGCTTTGCTTCCTTATATTTTCTCAATCTATTCAATGCCCTTCCGTTCATCAAATATAGGTAGGGCTGCGCCGGAAACAACGACAATCCCTCTTCACTATCCTTCAAGAGCTCAACGTATTGTTTTGATTTGTACTGGCTATCCAGTAGTAGTTTTAATGAGCTATAATCTTTCTTTAGATTGAAGTCATCTTTTAAAATATCCACTTTTCTTTTTGGAACCTCTTCGTATACCGGTTCCGCCGACTGTTCTATAGGACCGTTAACATCCTGAACAAGAGATTCTTTTAAAGACCGAAGACCTTTGGGAAGCTTGTTGTTGTCATCTAACTTCTTTAATAGTTCGGTAGCACTTTCAATTTCACCTGCCTTGATATACAAAATAACCAAATCTGATTCTTCATCCGGTTTAAGACTAATAATCTTGTTTTGAATTTTTATGGCTCCTAAATAGTCATTTTGCTTTGTTTTAATCTCCTTCAGATGCCTTAGCATATATAAATTATCCGGATCCTGCTCCAACCCTTTTAAAATGTAGTATTCCGCTTCTGTGTATTTAATCAGCAAGGCATAATTCTTTGAAAGCTCAAACAATACTGCCACGTTGTTCTTGTCAATATTATTACAGGCCTCCAAGGCATAAACAGCCTTGTCATAATTCCCAATAGACTTCTGCTGTAAAGACTCAAAAAAGAAGGTTTGAAAATTAATGTTTTGCTGCTCTACCAGCATTTCTTCACTGGAAACAACATCTTCCTGGCCCATCGCAAGAAAAGAGCATAAAAATGCTCCTGCCATCATTGCCATATGTTTCCTCCATCGAATCATCTCTATTTTAAAACTGAATAATCACCCAGGCTAACAGATGTAAACTTTCCATCAAAATAAACATTGTTCCCTATCATGGCATCTTTCAAATTTGCATTCAAAATTGATGTATTAGTTTGAATCATTGAATCAGCAATATGAGAATTTTCTACCACACTTTTGTCCCCCAATGACACATTCGGTCCTATCTTGCTGTTTTTTAAGACTACATTTTCACCAATATAACATGGTTCAATTATTTCAGAATTCTCTAATACTACGGTCGGAGAAATCAAATTTTCTTCGGCTTCTTTAGAAAATCTTAAAATCTTACCGTTTGTATCTACCGTAATGTCTTTGTTCCCACAATCCATCCATTCATTCACTTCTCCGGGAACAAACCTCGAGCCGTTTCTTTTCATATTTTCCAACGCACTGGTCAGTTGAAACTCTCCTCTATCTGTGATATTATTGTCAAGTAAATATTGTATTTCCTGACGTAGCTTTCCTCCGTTTTTAAAGTAATAAATCCCAATAATGGCCAAATCAGAAATATATTCAGTGGGTTTTTCAACGAAATCAGTGATAATTCCATCCTTGAGCTTTACAACTCCATACGCACTGGGATCTTCTACCTGTTTCACCCAAATGACTCCATCCGATGCTTCATCAAGTGAAAAGTCTGCCTTAAATAACGTGTCGGCGAAAGCAACCACGCAGGGTCCTTCTAAAGATTCTTCGGCACAGTGAATGGCATGGGCAATACCCAATGGATTCTCCTGTACAAATATTTTTCCAACTGCTCCGAGATCTCTTGCGATTTCCATTAATTTTTCCTCTGTATTCTTTGGAAATGCGGGGCCGATGACAAAAGCAATTTCTTCCACTTTTTGATCAACCACCTTAACGATATCCTCCACCAATCTTTGAACGATAGGTTTGCCGGCTATAAGTGTTAACGGTTTTGGAATTGTAAGCGTATGTGGCCTTAATCTTGAACCAATTCCGGCCATGGGGACAATAATTTTCATCTATAAAAAAGTTTCCTTTAAAACGTCCAAATATACATAAAATTGTAAATGCCTAGTTCCCCTTAGAAAGTATCAAGGCTCCGTCAACACTCGTGTCATGAAAAGTGATTCCCAAATTATCACAGGTCTTTTTCCACAAAGCCTTTGAGCTCGGGTAATTTGATCCATCGGCAACAACCAAAGAGGGAGTCACTCTTTCTAAAAGCCGCTGCAAATTGAGCTTTGGCGATTTGATCAAAATAAGTATGTCGGGGTCAAATCCAAAATCCCTGTCAATAAGAGCATTGTCAATTAACAAAATACGTTTCGCATCAAATCGATAAAAGTGTCTTATTTGATTTAAGTTCTCTTGCCGCAATCTGATAAATAGTCGGCTATAGTTTTCTAAACTTTTGTTGACACCTGAATCCTTTTCGGTACTATCTGTATAAACCTTCAGCCTGTTGCCGTATCGAATTGCCAACAGGCTATTTTGGTAACTGTGAAAGACTATAAAATTCGAGGACAATTGAAATACCTTGTCCTGTACCAGGAGATTTGTTGATATCAGAGAAAAGCATAACACCACAGTGAGTATTCTGGAAAATGATCTCTGGCTAATACATTTAAGAACAAAGTATATTGTGAAATATCCCAGTACTAATAAGGTTCGATCGAAATAAAAATCCCTAACAATGAATGCTTCCATTTCACCAATAAAACTGACCACCTGATTCATACATTCTATCAGATAACCATAAAACCTGACATAGATCTTTGGCAGATAATTGAATTGAACCAGCACAATTAAAAGATATCCACCTCCCAGAAGAACACCAAGAGCCGGAATTAATAAGATACTGGATAACATAAAAACAGCCGAAAAGTGATGAAAATAATACAATGTTAATGGAAGGACCCCCAGTTGTGCAGCCGTTGAAATTGCGACAATATCCCAAAAATATCGAAGAATCTTATCGGGAGGGTTCCATAATTTTTTAATTTTTGGTCCAACATAAATAATTGATAGAACAGCCATATAGCTGAGCTGAAACCCCAGATCGAAAACATATAATGGATTAAACAGCAGACTTATAAAGGCAGCTATAAAGAGATAATGATCCAGCTTCGAGCTTCTGTTTGAAATCATCCCCAACGATAAAATGCTAAACATGGTAACTGCTCTGACAACTGAGGCTGACAAACCTGATATAAATGCAAAAAACCACAAGAATAGCACAAGTACGAAACCCCTGAATATAGCACCATGTCTCCATCGTGTTATCGGAACTAGAAAAACATTCAAAATCATCATTAGAACACCAATATGAAGGCCTGAGATTGCTAAAATATGCATGGCTCCAGCATTCTTATAATCGTTTTTTAATTCCTTTGACAGATCTCTCTTGTCGCCGAGTAACAGGGCTTCTATAACCATCCGTTGATTCTCCGAGAAATCTTGTTTCTTTAAAACCTCAACAATTCGATCTCTGATGATCAAGGCTTTGGACCTCAAAGTTCCCTTCGCCTTCCTTGTTTTTAAAAAATGATCTTTATCCAGCGTTATTTGATCTCTTATTCCTTTACGATTCCAGTAGTCTTTAAAATTAAATGCCCCGGGATTTGTCGGTTTTCTTATCTTCTTGGGTATTTCAGCGCTTATTAAGATATGATCGATACCAATAGGAACTAAAACATCCTTCTTTAAAGCCCTCAATAATACGTGGCCTTCAGTTCGAACACCATCGACACGCGAAATACTCCCTAGATAATTTTGATAAAAGTCGTTTTCTTTTAGCTGCTTTAAAATCTTAATTTCCAGAATGGACCCTTCTCTATAATAATTTGAAAAATGTCTTTTTATCTCTTCTGGCTTTGATACTGTACTGGTCAATATTCCTAAGGAGAATATGCTTGAAAATGTTAGGATCACAAATAGATAGGGTGGTGAGAAGACCTTATTTGCATAAAAATGAGCGCGCGCCAGGAGAATTAATAAAGTAATACTTAAGAATGAAACAGAGGTTATGCTAATTTCAAAAAAAAACCTGTTACTATTCCCAATATCAGAAATATAGAAAAATGCAAAGCAGGAAACTTTAAATCTAACAAACCATCTCTTTCTTTTTTATGTTCATGCGAATCTATAGTAAGCATTCAAAAAAAAGGTGCCTCAAATGAGGCACCTTCTTCCATATCAAATTCTTTATTTTACTCTTTTTTATCTCCGGGGTAAGGATATTCTTTTCCATAAGTTTTACTGGTTTCTTCATAAACAGGACGCAATACATCATCAACATCCCAGGTGCCTTCGGAAATAAATTTTGAATATGGTAACTTCCATCCCAGTCGCTCGCTCCATGCCTCCCTATCAGAGGCTTTAGGCGGCTGTGCTTTTATGGTCCCTGGTGGAGCCCATGTTCGTTCTTCTACCACTGCCATTCTGGTTGTGATAGTATCTTTTGTAACATTCCATACCATAAAATCTTGTGCAAGACTTAGAGGGCCATCGTAAGTTGATCTAATCCCTGCCTGAATTTGAGGAGCTGTATCAAAATCGTTAAAGAAATGATAGGCCACTGCCATTCTCGGTTGAATTGAACTCATCACTTTACCAAAAGCTTCAGGTGCTGTATGAATCTGTGTACCAACTTGAAGAGCTGATTCAGGCGTAAATCTCATCTTTGAGATTAATTCAGGGACTGCAATAAAGCATTCATGGATGGCGATATCAGCATTTCTTGCATATTCGTCAAACCATTTATTAGGATAAGTATCGCTTCCAAAAACAAATTTAAGCCCGTTCCATTCCAAACCAAAACTAACCGATCCATCAAGTGAATGAACCGCTGGGAATGATCTCACTTTAACACCATTTTTATCGTATATGATTTCATTTACCCCCTTGTAATCAAATTCATGAATTTCAGTACGGAATCCTCTCATATCAACATTTCCAGCCCGACCTGCTAAATCCCAAGTATACATTTCTTCCATTTTCTGAATCGCATATTTCGTTCCCAGTTCGGGTGTAGGTCCACTTGGCCCCCAAATTTCTAATGGAACCCTTCTGCCCATTAATCCTCCTCCAATAAAAAGTTCTCCTATGGCTCCAAAATGATCTCCATGCAAATGACCTATAAAAACTTTATTTAAATAATCATAAGGAATCTGTAAACTGGAAATACGTTCGGCTGAACCAGAACCAATATCAAATAAAAACTTGTCACCATTGCCCAACTCAACTAAGAAACAAGCTGCTGCCTGAGCGGCTCGAGTGGTAGGCATCCCTGTTCCACAAGCAATGACTCTCATTTCGTCTGCTGCTAATTCTTCTGTGTTTGGAAAATACCATTCCCTATTCACATCTGCTTCTGATGTTGCCGAAACTTCGCTTGGGCTAGAACTAAAAGCAAGCAAGGAAATACTCACAACAGAAATCATTAAGCCAATGAAAATTCCTACAATTAATACTCTGGATTTACTCATAACTATTCGGATTGGTTAATATCTCGAATAAAGTTACGAAAAATTTAATTACAAAAACTTTTCTAATTACTCTATATCAGATTGTTAAAAATACAGTTCTCAGCAACTGAAGATACTAATCAGATTATCTATGTTCAAAAGTCAGGTTCATCATCAGATAAAATTTAATTGTTTTATTTTTACGTCAACAAATGCGAAACCTTTGCAAAAGATCCCACGTATTTCATTTCGCCAAATAAACAAACTGGCTATACCTGCTATTATTTCAGGTATCGCGGAGCCTTTATTGTCTATTACTGATACGGCCATTGTTGGCAATATTGAAATTAATCCTACCGAAGCCTTAGCAGCGGTTGGGATTGCCGGGTCATTCATCTCTGCCATTGTCTGGATTCTGGCACAGACCAGATCTGCTATATCAGCCATCATTGCACAATACTATGGTAGTAAAAAATTGAAAGACATAGAAAATCTTCCGGCTCAGATCATTTTTATCAATGTTCTTTTGAGTCTGTTTATTTATGCGATTACTGTTTTCTTTATAACTTCTATTTTTCAACTGTACAATGCCACTGGGCTCATCCTCGAACAATCCGTTTCCTATTATAAAATAAGGGCCATTGGCCTCCCCTTAACTTTATTTGTATTTTCTGTTTTTGGTGTGTTTAGGGGGCTTCAAAACACGTTTTGGCCTATGGTGATCAGCATTGTAGGAGCATCTCTTAACATTGCCCTTGATTTTATGCTGGTTTTTGGAATTGAAGGATACATCCCCGCGCTGCATGTGGAAGGCGCCGCTTGGGCAAGTGTTATTGCCCAGGGAGTAATGACCTTGCTGGCACTTATTCTTCTGATCGTTAAAACACCTTTTTCCCTAAAGCTTGTATTCCCTTTTCATCCGGAGATCAAACGCCTGTTATCGCTCAGTTTTAACCTGATAATAAGAGCTATCTCTCTGAATATTGCCTTGTATATGGCAAACGCTTATGCCACTAAATACGGTGCCAACTATATTGCTGCTCAAACCATTGCCTTTCAGATATGGCTGTTTTTTGCTTTCTTTATCGACGGCTATTCAAGCGTAGGAAACATTATGTCAGGAAAATTTCTTGGTCAAAAAAACTATGCTCATATCTGGAAATTAAGCCGTCAGCTCAATGTTTATACCTTTATCATTTCTGTACTTCTCGGGGCTCTTTGCTTTTTATGGTACACAGACATCGGTCTATTATTTAGCAGAGATGAGGAGGTTTTAAGCCTATTCTATGGCATCTTCTGGATTGTCATCATTATGCAGCCAGTCAATGCCGTCGCATTTGTTTTTGACGGTATCTTTAAAGGCCTTGCCGAGGCTGTAATTCTAAGAAACACCCTACTGGCCGCTACTTTTTTAGGTTTTATTCCTACGCTGTTGTTAGGCGATCATTTTGATTTAAAATTATATGCCATTTGGATCGCATTTTTTGTCTGGATGCTCTTACGTGGAGGAATACTTGTCGTTATTTTTAATAAAAGATACATCCCTAAAACGCTATCATGACATAAGTTAGGTTTTTAGCCAAGTTCATTCCTTAATTTTATCATGAATTTTAAGTATCTGATCATGAAAAAATTAATCATCCTTTCAAGTCTTCTAATAGGTTTAAGTTTATCGTCCTTATACTCACAAGAAATAAGTCCTTACATATTGGTAGGTGAGAACTCTGAATCCATTGAAAATACTGAGCAATTGGTAGTAAAAAAAATGACTACTGCCGGTTTTGAAATTATTGGCCAATACCATCCGGAAAACAATCAGACCCTTAAAGTTATTGTATACACCAGAAAAGATTTGCAAGATATTTCCTTAAAAGTGGAAGATAGGGGCGCCTTAGCCGCCGCCTTAAAAATAGGTCTTAAAAGCGACGGACCAGGAACAAGCATCAGCTATTTAAATCCTGAATACCTTTTCCAGGCGTATTTTATGGATTCTTATGATAAGCACAGTTCAGGTCTTAAAAAAATTGCTACCGATGTAGCAAGCACTCTCTCTGCTTTGGGAGATAAGAACACTGGTTTTGGCGGGTCAATGACCGCAGAGGAATTAAGGGAATATCATTATAAAATGATGATGCCTTACTTTACCGATCCTGTTGAACTAAAAGAATTCAGCAGTTTTGAACAGGGAATTAGTACCATAGAAAAAAACTTGAAGGCAAATAAAAATGGTACTAAATTGGTCTACACGCTTCAATTTCCTGAACACAAAGTCGCGGTGTTTGGCATAGGATTGCTGGATGAAGAAGAGGGTGAAAAAGAATTTCTCCCAATTATTGGAGAATCTCATCTTGCTGCTTTACCCTATGAAATAATTCTTCAGGGAACCGAGGCTACGATGCTACATGGCAGATATAGATTGGCACTACATTGGCCGGAATTAACGATGGGAACCTTTATGAAAATAAGAAATACTCCCGGTGATGTTAAAGACGCCTTTGAGGCCATCTGCGAGTAGGTCAATTCATAAAAAACAACCGGTTTATGAGTTTTTAATGATCAATTTTGCCGTCTTCTCACTGGCGCCTTTCCCGCCAAGCGCCTGTTCCAGTTCATAATAATGATCAAACATATGCTCACGCTCTTTTATGTCCAGTATTTTGAATAATTCATTTTCAAGATTGCTCTCATTGAATTCGTCCTGTATCAATTCAGTGACTACCTCCTTATCAAGAATAAGGTTCACAAGAGAAATATATTTAACATTGACCAGGCGCTTTCCGATCTGGTAAGAAATTTCGTTCCCTTTATAGCAAACTACTTCAGGAATTTTAAAGAGTGCTGTTTCCAGTGTTGCCGTTCCTGAGGTTACCAAGGCAGCTGTTGACACCGACAACAAATCGTATGTTTTATTTTCAACAATAGCAATATTTTCACCGCTTAAAAAGCTTTGATAAAATGAGCGTTCCTGACTGGGTGCTCCGGCAATCACAAACTGATGGTCAGGAAATTTTGGAGCCATTTTCAGCATTACCGATAACATTTTCGTTATTTCCTGTTTTCTGCTTCCTGGCAATAGTGCCACAATTGGCTTGTCATTTAATCCATTTTCTTTTGCAAATACTGACGGATCAACAGGTTTTCTATGGGCAATCGCATCCAATAGTGGATGACCTACAAAATTCACAGGATAATCATGCTTATCCTCATAAAAAGTCCTTTCAAAAGGTAATATCACGTACATATGATCAATATCTCTTTTAATTTTGCTGATCCTGTTTTCCTTCCATGCCCAAATTTGAGGTGAAATATAATAATGAACTGTGATTCCGTTCTTTTTAGCAAATTCGGCAATTCGTAAATTGAAGCCAGGGTAATCAACTAAAATAAGTACATCGGGAGCATAATTCAGCAAATCCTTTTTGCAAAACTTAATATTGTTCAAGATGGTTCTGAGGTTCATAATCACTTCCGCAAAGCCCATGAAAGCTAAGTCACGATAGTGTTTCACCAGCGTGCCTCCTACCTCTTTCATCAGATCTCCTCCCCAGAATCTGAAATCAGCATGGCTGTCTTCCTTAATTAAAGACTTCATGAGATTCGACGCGTGAAGGTCTCCTGATGCTTCTCCTGAAATAATATAGTATTTCAACTTTTCTACTTTATGATTAAACCTGTATTTACTATAAAAACTTACTTAACAAAATCAAAAATGCCACGAAAAAACAGGCCAGTAAAACACCTCTTGCTCTAAGGTCTTGTTTCTTTTTCAAAAAGATAAAAAACACAAACAGATTAGGGATCGCAGCAAGGCCCAAAACTTTACCGTATAAGTTTCCTTCGTGCAGGATCTTTAGGGTCTCATCAAAACTATAGGTAGAGACAAATTCCACGTAGATATAAAAACCAAAAGCCGTGGCAATCAACCCGATCACAAAGCCTATAATTATTTCTTTTTTCATTACAATTTCCAATTATTTAACGTAGGTAAAAAATGATGAGCCGTCAGGTCAAACCCCACCGGAACCACTGAAACATAGCCATTCTCAAGAGCCCAGATATCTGTGTCTTCGCCATTATCCATGTTCACAAACTTACCCGTTAACCAATAATACTCCTTTCCCTGAGGATTGACTCTTTTATCAAATTCTTCCACCCAGTTGGCTCTTGCCTGTCTGCAAATCTTGACTCCTTGAAACTCTTTTGATTCAATTTTAGGAAAGTTCACATTGAGCACCACACCATCAGGTAATCCTTTTTCCAGCACATTCAGTGCCATTTGTTTAATGTGTTTTTTTAAGTGGTCAAAGTCAGCATTCCAGGAAAAATCCAAGAGGGAAAAACCAATGGCTGGAATCCCTTCAATACCTGCTTCAATCGCCGCACTCATGGTCCCGGAATAAATAACATTGATGGAACTATTAGCACCGTGATTTATACCTGATACACAAAGGTCTGGCTTCTTATTCAAAATCTCAGAAATAGCCATCTTTACACAATCTGCAGGAGTTCCCGAACATCTGTATTCCAATTGAGGGCCTTCATCTATCGTTACTGCATCACAATAAATTGTTGAATCCAAAGTTATAGCATGACCCATTCCACTCTGTGGACTGTCAGGAGCAATTACAATAACATCTCCGATTTCATTCATGACGGAGATCAATGTTCTTATGCCTGGTGCCGTAATGCCGTCATCATTCGTAACCAGGATCAAGGGCCGTTTTTGCATTATTAGAGAATTTAAAACAAAAATAAACCTTTTGGCGTTACCGTTTGAGAATTATGTTTAACATTTAATTGTGAGCCAAATCGCTAATTATTAGCTACTATTGTGTTCTGTTTCAATGAAAATTCAAGACATTTGTCAGAATTATTATTAATTTCGTCGCAAGAAATGCGCTTTTTAGTATATTGTCTGATTGTTGTGAATAATGTAGTAGTGAATAAATGAATAAAATTTCCCTCTTTATGAAAAAACAGTATAAAATAATATTACCTCTCATCATTGTGGCCGGAATGTTATTTGGATTCCAAATAGCGAATAAACCAGATCCGGAAAAAGATAAAGTTTTGATTGGTTTGGTAAGATACGCTTTGAAACAAGGCCATTACGAACCACATCAGATTAATGATGAGTTCTCTGAAAAAGTTTACACTGATTTTATAGATGCTTTAGATCCTTACAAGCGATTTTTCATTCAGAGTGATCTGGATGAACTTGCTGTTTTCAAAACCTTGATTGATGATCAAATAAAAAGTGAGGACCTCACATTTTATAATGTTGTGATGGATCGGTTCAATCAAAGAGTCTTGGAATCTCAAAATTACTATAGAGATATTCTACAGGAGCCGTTTGACTTTAATAAAGAAGATAGCTTTGATATTGACTATGACAAAAAGAAATATGCGGCCAATCAGGCAGAATTAATTCAAAATTGGCATAAACAGTTAAAGGTTAGCACACTTTCGAGATTGCACGAAAAGATCCAATTACAGGAATCTATGGCGACAACGGATCAGGCTGGGACCGAAGATGTAACAGTTGAGGTAGAAAACACAACAGAAGTTAAATCTTTTGCACAGCTTGAGATAGATTCTCGTGAAGCCGCTGAAAAAAGCCTTGACGATTTATATACCTTAATGTCGGAACTTGATGATACAGATTGGTTTGCCATCTTTATTAATACCATGACCGTTCAATTTGATCCTCATACGAACTATTTTGCGCCAAAAGATAAAAAGCGCTTTGATATCAGTATGGCAGGAAAACTCGAAGGTATTGGAGCAAGACTTCAAAAAAGAGATGATTACACACGTGTAGCAGAATTAATTTCTGGAGGGCCTGCCTGGAGAGGTGGTGAATTGGAAGTTGGAGATTTAATCTTAAAAGTAGGGCAAGGAGATGAATTGCCAGTTGATATTGTTGGTATGCGTTTAGATGATGCTATTGAATATATCAAAGGAAAAAAAGGAACCGAAGTTAAATTAACGGTTAAAAAAATAGATGGTTCAGTTTCAGTGATATCGATTATCAGAGATATTGTTGAATTGGAAGAAACTTTCGTAAAATCAAGTTTGGTTGAAGTTGATAATCGCAAATTTGGCGTCATCAACCTTCCGAAATTCTATATTGATTTTAA
>NZ_JBPCUJ010000005.1:0-4764 GCF_051011215.1 Lutimonas sp. | reverse complement strand
TTTTTGTTTATCTGCCTCTGGAGCTTCTTCATACGCCATTATGATTTCGTTTTTTAAATTTTTGAAAGAGTTTTTGATTTCTTTTTTGAAAGCATCAACTTTGTCAATGGTTTTAGATTTGATTTTTTTTAGTTTTAAAGCTATCATAATGTTTGCTGCACCTGCTAAAAGAAGTGCGATAAACGTTAGGTAGATGATATTGTAGAATCCGAATAATGGAAATAATACCATGAAGGTGGCAAAAATTGTGATTGCAACACCGAGTAGCATAATCCAACCCCAGTTTAAAATTCCAAATTCCTTGAGTTCTAGGGCACCTGAAATGGTCTGAATCCCTCTGAATAATAACCAAAAGCCTACAAATAATGGTAGAATAAGCATTGAAACTCCAGGATAATTTAGTAGCATGATTCCAAATAATATTTCAAATAGACCACTCGCAAGGTACCAGCCCCAGCCTTTAAGATATTCTCGATTGGCGATTGAAAAGAAAGTATTGGATAGACCATTGATTAGTATCAAAATGCTAAAAAGCCAGGATAAGGCAACATAACTTTCTTTTGGGGTTTGCAGTACATACATTGATCCTGCGATGAATAAGGCTCCAGAGATTAAGAAAAGCCACCAGTTTTTAATTGTTGATACGGTTTGTGATATTAAATTTGACATGATTTTAAGATTTAAAGGTTAAGTATTAATTATGATTTGTTATGATTTAAATTCGGCCATAAAGTTTTTTACGTCTTGATCGGCTTCATTTTTAGTTTTGTTGTATTTTTCTTTAATGGTAGCTGAGAAATTTTCGAAACTACCCTTTATACGATTGATATCATCATTGGTAAGTTGGTTCCACTTTTTTTGAATGCCTTGATTGACCTCCTTAGTTCGAGTTTCAAACACCTTTTTAGCATTTTCATATTTCTTTAGTTCTTCATTGATTTGTGCTTTTAGGTCACCTTTTTTTTCTTGAAGGCTTCCTTTAATTTTGTCAGCATTGCCATCTAGTTCCATTTTTTGATTGTTGGTTAATTGGCCTACCCAAATTTTTGCATCTCCTTTTACCTGGGTTAATTTTCCGTCTAATTGATAATTGTTCATAATTATTAGTTTAAATTGTTTATTATTATTTGTTGTTGTTTTACACTACAAAGATGCGATGTAACTAAAGTTTGTATATTAGTGAAATGCCAATTTTGCCCGTTTAGGTGAATTACCTATCTTCGAATAACTCAAGTTTTTCTAACTCATATGAATTGTACTAACACGAAAAAAGAAGGATGATTTGCTTCAAAGTTTTTAAGAGTATTCATCTTTTATTGTCTGTATTTAGATTCTATACTAAATGTTTAAAGACAAAAATTATATGATCATGAGCAATCATAATTTCTAAGAAAAAGATATTGGCTCAAAATGAACCGTCTAAATATGTTATAGAAATCTTCCGATAAATTTCTTATAAAGTATGAAACACTTCCTAATAGTCCTCTTATTTATAGTCTTTTGGATGAATCCTTGTTCTGGACAATCTCAACTTGATTCTTTATGGAATGTATGGAGCGATACTATACAGACGAATAGAATTCGATTAGAATCTTTGTGTAAATATGCAGAAGAATACAGAAAAGAAAATACAGATAGTTCACTTTATTATGCGGAAAAAGCATACAAGTTTGCAACTGAAAAGGATTTAGAAATGTATCGAAACAAATCTAAAACACTTATAGGTGAGGCCCTTTACAGAAAAGGTGATTATGAAAATGCCATTAAGGTACATAGAGAAGCAATTGGTATTGCACGGCAAATGGGAGATAGTAGTTTGGTGGCTCATTCCTTATCTAATATTGGGAAGATCTTTTATGTAAAAAGTGACTATAATAAGGCATTAGGATTTTTTAAACAAAGCCTGGCATTATCAGAGGCCCTCGATGATAAATTACACATGGGAGGAGTGTTAACCAATATTGGAATTATAAATATAATTCAACAAAATTATGATCTGGCTACAAAAAACTTGAATAGAGGTATTCTTTTATATAGTGAAAGTGAAAATCCGGATATGCAAATTAAACCAATGGCTAACTTGGCAATTTTAAAAAGAAGGGAAGGTAATTACCCGGAAGCCATAGCATTAAACATGAAATGCCTTGCAATTGATGAAAAAAATGGAGATGAATTTCACATGGCATATTCATATTTCAATATTGCCGCTATATATCATGACCAGGGAGAGTTGTCTAATTTTATTGATTACACCAACAAAAGTCTCGAAATTCGAAGAAAATTAGATCACAAATCTGGAATAGTAAGTTGCCTTATGAATTTAGGAGCTGCATACATAGAAACCAAAGACTACGCGAAGGCCCAAAGCTATTTTAATGAATGCCAGCCCATCGTTGAAGAACTAGGGGATAAAAAAAACTATGCTCAGTTATTACTATATAAAAGTACGATTCAATTGAGTAAAGATGAATTTAATCTTGCAAAAGAAGGTATAGATGAGGCTTATGAAATTTTTAAAGAAATTGAAAATAATGTAGGAGTTTCAAGAAGTTTAAAGGCGCTAGGTTTATATTATAAGGCCATAGGGAATAAACAGAAGAGCATTGAATATTTTACGGAAGGACTTGCTTTGGCTAAAAATGCTGATCTGGAACAAACTAAAGAAATTTCATTCGAATTATTTCAAATGTACAAATCTATAGGAAACAGTAAATCTGCCCTTAAAGCATATGAATTGTTCATCTTATCCAGAGATAGTATCAGTAATAAGGACAACCAACGAATTGCGATTCGACAGGAGTTTAAATACGAATATGAGAAACAGGCAATATTAGATAGTATTTCATTTGCAAATCAAAAACAAATTCAAAATACAAAACTAGAAAAGACAAAAACAGAGAGGAAAACTTTGTTGATCGTTCTTACACTTGTTATAGGGTTTTCAGCTGTTTTATTCAATAGAATGAGATTGGTTAAGAAGCAAAAGAGCACCATTGAGAATCAAAATCTATCGCTTAATGACTTAAACGAAAGTTTAGAACAAAAGGTAATTGATCGTACTGAAGAAATCTCAAAAATAAATACTGTCCTAACTTCAAATGAAGAACGGTATCGTTATGCATTGGAAGCTACTAATGAAGGAATCTGGGATTGGCATATTGTGAAGAATACAATTGAGTTTAGTCCTTCAATATATACCATGCTCGGTTATGAACCGTATGAATTCGAACAGACTAGATCAGCTCTTTATGATCGAATTCATTCTGAGGAGGATTCAGCAAAATATCATATTGACTTGCATGAGTCTTTAAAGAATACCCGCAACGACGAACAGATACTTGACGAATATAGAATGAAAACCAAAACAGGAAAGTTGATTTGGATACAAAGTAAAGGAAAAGTAGTAGAAAGAGATGAATTAGGAAGGCCAATAAGAATGGTAGGAACTAATGTTGATATTACTGCTTCCAAGCTTAAGAATCAAGAATTATTAGAGGCAATACTTAAAGCTGAAGATTCAGAAAGAAATAGAATATCAAAAGATATTCATGATGGACTCCAACAGACCCTCACGATATCTTTATTGAATTTTGAGCTTGTAAAAAAGGAAATATTCAAACTGGGGACTTTGGCCGTGGAGAAATTTGAAACAGGGTGGCAATATCTTCAAGAATCGATTACCGAATCAAGGTCAATTGCTCATGACTTAATGCCTAAAGCCATTGTTGATTTTGGTGTAATACCTGCTTTTATCAGCCTGATTGATCAAATGAATAAGGCCTCTGACAAGATTGAATTTAATTTTGTTCACAATTTTAAGGAAGATAAAATAGAAAACGCTCAAATAGAAACTACGCTATATCGTATTTTGCAAGAAACGATTAATAATATTGTAAAACATTCCAAAGCGAGCAAGGTAGAAGTGCAGTTAAAGCACTATGATGACATGTATATGCTTACTATAGAAGATGATGGTCAGGGTTTTGATGTTAAAAAGATTTATAAAGATGGTAAAGGGATTGGGTTTAAAAGTATGCAGAACAGGTTGGATGCAATCAATGGCTTTTTAGATATTGATAGTCAGCCAGGAAGAGGTACAAATATTGTGGTACAAATTGAAAAAATATAATGTATGAGTAAAATAAAATTATTTCTTGTAGATGATCATAAAATGATCAGAGAGGGGCTGAAAAACTTTTTAGCAAATCACCCTGATTTTGAAATAATAGCAGAAGCTTACAATGGCCAGGATTGTTTAGATCAATTGGCGGAAATTGAACCAGATGTACTTTTAACTGATTTAAACATGCCCGTTATGGACGGTCTTGAATTAACAAAATCTGTGAAAAAGAACTATCCTTCAATTAAAATAATAGCCTTGACTATGATGGGGGAAAGTCAACATATCAAACAAATGTTGATTGAAGGAGCTATGGGATACCTGCTTAAGAATTGCGGTGAAGAAGAGTTGATATTGGCCATAAAAAGTGTTTTTAATGGAGGGACCTATTATTCACCGGAGGTAACAAACATCATTCTTAATAATATCAGAAAAGTGAAACCAGTTTCTAACAAGGTTGTAACTGATATGCCTTTAACCGATAGAGAAAAGGAAGTTCTTCACCTGGTCATTAAGGAGTTTTCAAATAAAGAAATTGCTGACAAGCTTTTTATTAGTGTTCGAACGGTCGACGCACATAAGAGAAATTTATTGGATAAAACTGGGAGTAAAAACATCGCAGGCTTGGTTCTATATGCCATTGA
>NZ_JBPCUJ010000004.1:0-47252 GCF_051011215.1 Lutimonas sp. | reverse complement strand
CCATTTACGGAAACGGCATTCCCCCCTTCTTCAGAAACAATCTTGCTTTCAAGTACCTGATCTACAGTTAATTCTTGTGCAAAAATAAATGTAGAAGTAAAGAAGAATAAAAATAAAATCTTTGATTTGGTCATAATTAACGGTGGTTGAATTCAAACAAAAATATTCAATAATCCTGAAATAGGATCTATGATTTTGCAATAAAGTTGCGACCAGTTTCATTTCATATTCTTCAAACAAAAGATCCATTAATTCTAAGCTAAAAATAATTTCTATATTAGTTGACTTTATCAAAGCGAGCTCAATATGGCTGAAAAAGATCTAAAAAAATATTGGAGAATCAACCTTAAATACCTGGCTATCCTGTTGTCGGTATGGTTTATCGTTTCCTATGTATTCGGTATAATTTTGGTGGATGAATTGAATGAAATTAAAATCGCGGGCTTCAAATTGGGGTTTTGGTTTGCGCAACAAGGTTCTATCTATTTCTTTGTTTTGATTATCCTTGTTTATATCAGATTGATGAACAAATTAGATAAAACTTACGGGGTTAACGAATAGACTATGACTTTACAAATTTGGACCTGGCTACTTATTGCCATTACTTTTTCTCTCTATATCGGTATCGCTATCTGGTCTCGGGCTTCTTCCACCAAAGAGTTTTATGTGGCAGGTGGCGGGGTTTCACCACTGGCAAATGGTTTGGCAACTGCTGCCGACTGGATGTCAGCTGCCTCATTTATTTCTATGGCCGGTTTGATTTCATTCAGTGGTTATGATGCCTCGGTGTATCTGATGGGATGGACTGGCGGTTATGTATTACTCGCACTATTGCTGGCGCCATACCTGAGGAAATTTGGCAAATTTACGGTTCCGGATTTTATTGGCGATCGCTATTATTCAAATGTGGCCAGATCTGTAGCTGTTTTTTGCGCCTTGATAGTTTCTTTTACCTATGTGGCCGGTCAAATGCGTGGCGTGGGGCTTGTTTTTTCAAGATTTCTCGAAGTGGATATCACGACAGGTGTACTTATAGGCATGATCATTGTTTTATTTTACGCTGTTTTAGGAGGTATGAAAGGAATCACCTACACCCAGGTGGCACAATACTGTGTGCTCATTTTTGCCTTTATGGTGCCTGCTATTTTTATTTCCATACAGATGACAGGAATTGCCATTCCTCAACTTGGTTTTGGAAGCGCCGGTCCTGATGGAATTTATTTGCTCGACAAACTTGATGGATTGCATCGAGACCTGGGCTTTCATGAATATACTTCGGGATCAAAATCTAAACTGGATGTCTTTTTTATTACCGGCGCCTTGATGGTAGGTACGGCAGGCCTGCCGCATGTTATTGTTCGATTTTTTACGGTGAAGAAAGTGAGCGATGCGAGAAAATCTGCAGGATGGGCCTTACTTTTCATAGCCATCCTTTATACCACTGCCCCTGCCATTGCAGTATTTGCAAGAACCAACCTCATCGAGACCGTATCAAATCAACCCTATGAGGAACTACCTTCATGGGTTGGGAACTGGGAAAAAACGGGCCTGATGTCATTTGTGGATAAAAACGAAGATGGCAAGGTCCAATACGTGGCCGATCCAATGATTAATGAACTCACAGTGGACAAAGACATAATGGTATTGGCCAATCCGGAAATTGCCAATTTACCGAACTGGGTGATTGCTCTGGTAGCTGCCGGTGGTCTGGCAGCAGCCTTATCAACCGCAGCAGGCTTATTGCTCGTTATTTCAGCTTCCGTATCTCACGATCTTATCAAAAAGATGGTGAACCCACATATTTCAGAAAAGGGAGAATTGATCGCAGCGAGAATATCCGCTATTATAGCCGTTTCCATTGCCGGGTATTTCGGTATTAATCCTCCTGACTTTGTTGCAGCCACAGTAGCCCTGGCTTTTGGATTAGCTGCCGCCTCCTTTTTCCCGGCCATCATACTTGGTATTTTTGTAAAAAGAATGAACAAAGAAGGAGCTGTTGCAGGTATGGTTGCAGGAATGCTATGCATGCTCTATTATATGATGAAATTTAAATTTGACTGGTTTGGAGGAGGAACGCAAGATGATTGGTGGTTTGGTATTTCGCCTGAAGGTTTTGGAACGGTTGCAATGATTATAAATTTCGCTGTTTCACTATCGATATCAGCTCTAACCCCTAAACCTCCAAAAGAGATACAGGAATTGGTTGAAACCATCAGAATTCCTTCGGGATCAGGTAGTGCCCTGAATCATTAATCAGCTTATTTAGTCGTTCGTCGATTTTTTTTCACAGTTTTTATGTTTAATTTTATCTTGCTGCTGGTATCAAAAGCGATCAATTTAAGTAGCTTTTCAACTGATTATCCAAAGCTAAAAACCTAAAAGATATTTTATGAAATCCTTACAAATCAACACTTTTAAAGAATATAAAGAAAAATATGAACAGAGTGTCAATGATCCAGAAGGATTCTGGGGAGAAGTAGCAGAGCATTTTCAATGGAAGAAAAAATGGGATAAGATACTTGATTGGGATTTTTCTACACCTAAAATTAATTGGTTCCAAGGAGCTCAACTGAATATTACGGAAAATTGTCTAGACAGACATTTGGAAACGATCGGTAATAAAACAGCTATTATTTGGGAGCCCAATGATCCGGACGAAGAGTCCAGGTATATTACCTACAGACAATTATTTGTAAAAGTATCTCGGTTTGCCAATGTCCTGAAGAACAATGGTATTAAAAAAGGTGATCGCGTTTGTTTGTACATGCCCATGATTCCTGAACTCGCCATCGCGATGCTGGCCTGTGCGAGAATAGGTGCCGTGCATTCTATCGTTTTTGCAGGCTTTTCATCCTCAGCCTTATCGAGTAGAATCAATGACTCGCAGTGCAAAATGCTAATTACCGCCAATGAGGTCTACAGAGGTACCAAACCAATTAACTTAAAGCAGGTATGCGACCAGGCACTTGAAAACACGCCGTCCATAGAATCAGTAATCGTGTATAGAAGAACTGTTGAACCAACAGAAATGACGGAAGGCAGGGATAAATTTTGGTTTGATGAGCTGCAAAAAGTTGATAACTCTTGTGAAGCAGAAGCCATGGATGCGGAAGATCTTTTGTTTATTCTTTATACCTCCGGATCAACTGGAAAGCCAAAAGGAATGGTGCATACAACGGGAGGTTATATGGTGGGATCCACCTATACTTTTGAAAATGTATTTCAATGTAAAAAAGATGATGTTTATTGGTGTACTGCGGATATCGGATGGATCACAGGGCATTCTTATATTATTTATGGTCCTTTATGTGCTGGTGCCACTACGGTGATGTTCGAAGGTGTTCCTTCTTTTCCTGATTATGGAAGGTTTTGGGAGATCGTTGACAAGTTGAATGTCACTCATTTCTATACCGCCCCAACGGCTATTCGGGCTTTGGCAAAACACCCTTTGAATTTGGTTGAAAAGCATGACCTGTCCAGTTTAAAAGTACTGGGATCGGTTGGGGAACCAATTAATGAAGAAGCTTGGCACTGGTATAATGACAATATTGGAAAAACGAAATGTCCGATTGTAGATACCTGGTGGCAAACTGAAACAGGGGCCATGATGATCTCACCGATCGCGGGAATTACACCAACCAGACCCACATTTGCCACCCTTCCATTACCTGGAGTACAACCCGTATTGATGGATGAGCACGGTAAAGAAATTGTTCAGAAAAGTATGGAACCTTCTGAAGGAAGATTGGCAATGAGAGCTCCCTGGCCTTCTATTGCAAGAACTATTTATGGAGACCACCAAAGATATAAAGACACCTATTTCTCTACCTACAAGAACATGTATTTCACGGGAGATGGTGCTTATCGGGATGCCAGCGGAAACTTCAGGATTACCGGTAGAGTTGACGATGTGGTCATCGTTTCAGGTCATAATCTGGGTACTGCGCCCATAGAAAACGCTATTGATGAACATGCCGATGTTGTGGAGTGTGCTGTGGTAGGATTTCCCCATGACGTCAAAGGGAATGCTTTGTATGCCTATGTTACAACATATGATGAATGTACCACTTCGGACGACGATTTAAGGATAGAAATTAACAAGTTAATCGCCAGTACCATTGGTGCTATTGCCAAACTCGATAAAGTACAGTTTGTTTCCGGCCTTCCTAAAACCCGTTCAGGAAAAATAATGCGTAGAATACTTAGAAAAATTGCGTCGAAAGAAGCAGATAATCTGGGAGATATTTCTACTCTTTTAAATCCTGATATTGTAGAAGAAATCAAAGCCGGAGTTTTATAAAGATCTTGGATATTTTTCATTAATCAAGGTCCCTCGCTTGTCTGATCTTGAGGCATTTTTGGTTGAGAATATGTTTTCCAAATTGTTAAAAAAAATCTTTGTGATCATTGCAAATTAATTTTCATTTATTCATTGCTTTTATGTAACTTAGGTCACATTAAATCCTATCCATGCCTATTAAAAGTTACTTAGCACATCCCCATGATGGCAAATACAGTGAACTTCTTAATGAATTATCACAAATAAATGGCTGTGATATAATCCCTTCCACGAATCAGGAAATAGCCGTTCTGGTGACTGATACCCAAGATGAAATTGAAGACAACAAACTTCTGACTCAAATTAATGCAGTTGGAAGTTTAAGAATGTTGTCAATGGTTTCAGGATTTGATGCAGATTCTTAATAATTAGATCATATGATTAAAAAAGTTACGAGTAGAAGAGCATTTTTAAAAAAGATGGCAGCAGCCTCGGCAATGACTGCAGCAGCCTCATTTTTTCCGGGAATTGTATTCGCAGAAGAGCAAATTAGCAACGCAGCTTCCTTTGAAGACTTGAAATGGAACAAAGCACCTTGCAGATTCTGTGGTGTTGGTTGTGGTGTTTTGATAGGAATGGAAAATAATAAAGCCGTGGCAGTGAAAGGAGATCCTAACTCTTCTGTAAATAAAGGCCTCTGTTGCGTGAAAGGTTACCATCAAACCATCTGCATGTATGCCGAAGACAGGTTGAAAAAACCACTTGTTAAAAAGAATGGAACTTATGTAGAAACTTCGATGAAAGAAGCCCTGGATCTTGTGGCTTCCAAAATGAAAGAAACCATTGAAACACATGGTAAAGACGCTGTCGCTATGTACACATCAGGTCAGTCAACCATTCCTGAAGGATATGTCGCTTCTAAATTTATGAAAGGGGCTATTGGCACCAATAATTTAGACTGCAATGCCAGGTTATGTATGGCAAGTGCCGTAACCGGCTTTTTAACTTCTTTCGGCGCTGATGAACCCATGGGTTGTTACGATGATATCGATGAGGCCGATGTATTTATCACCTGGGGAAACAACATGGCAGAAATGCATCCTGTACTGTTTTCAAGAATGTTGGATCAACAATTAAAGCGTGGTGCTACCATCATAGATTTTGCCACCAGAACGACGAGATCTAGTACAGCGTCTGACAGATCCATCCTGTTTCATCCACAAACTGATCTTGCCGTGGGGAATGCCATTGCCTATGAAATCATCAAAAATGGCTGGGTAAACGATAAATTTGTAGAAGATCATTGCACGTTTAACAAAGGACTTACCAACATTGGATATGGAACAGAAGATAAATTTAATTTTACGGATAAACCGGAGAAGATTGATTTCGCCGCTTACAAAGAGTTCTTAAATGATTATAGTCCTGAGAAAGTTTCCGGAATGTCTGGAGTTTCAGTGAAGGACATTAAGTATTTGGCGAATCTATATGGAGATCCCAATAAAAAAGTAGTTTCCTTTTGGTGCATGGGCGTTAACCAGCACACCAGAGGAACCTGGATGAATAATCTTATTTATAATATCCATTTGCTTACCGGAAAGATATCCCAACCGGGCAACGGTCCTTTCTCTTTAACTGGACAGCCCAGTGCCTGCGGAACTGCAAGGGAGGTTGGAACTTTTACACATAAACTTCCAAAGGGAGTTGTTACCAATGAAAAGAATAGAGAATTTGCCGCAAAAATATGGAAGGTTCCGGTAGAAAGAATTCCGGCAAAACCCACGTATCATGCCACGGAGATGTTCAGGGCCCTGGATAGAGGGGATATTAAATTTTTATGGACCCAGGTAACCAATCCATTGGTTTCATTACCCAATGTGGGTAGGTTTACCAAAGGGGCCGAAAAAGAAGATCGCTTTATTGTAGTCTCCGATGTTTTTCCAACACCCACTTCTGATGTAGCCGATGTTATTCTTCCAGCAGCCTGGCACATTGAAAAGACAGGAATGTATGGAAACTCGGAAAGAAGAACTCAGTATTGGAGTAAAATGGTTGACCCTCCGGGTGAGGCCATGCCCGATGCCTGGCAAACTATTGAAGTAGCCAGAAGAATGGGCTTTGAAGATCTTTTCCCCTACTCCGAAGAGAATCATGCAGAGGAGATTTTCAATGAATACAGACAGTTTCATGAAGGTAAAAAACATGGAATGGCACCTTTAGAGGTTTTAAAAGAAAGATCCGGGGCCATCTGGCCATTTGTAGATGGCAAAGAAACTAAATGGAGGTACAATGCCACCTATGATCCTGCCTGTGAAAACGGAAAACAATTTGATTTTTATGGAAAACCTGAAGGACGCGCTGTCATTTGGCAAAGGCCTTTTGAACCGGCAGCAGAGTCACCAGATAATGAATATCCCTTCTGGTTAAATACAGGAAGGGTGATTGAACACTGGCATACGGGGTCTATGACTCGAAGGATTCCAGTACTTCACCAAGCCGTTCCTAATGCCTATGTTGAATTACATCCTGATGACGCAGCCGCTTACGGAATTGTGAATGGAGAAAGTGTAAAAGTTATTTCAAGAAGGGGCTCTACTGTTTTACCTGCTTCTATCAATGAAAGAGGTTTACCCACCAAGGGTCAGGTTTTTGTTCCGTTTTTTGATGAAAATATGATGATCAATGACACTACCTTAGATGCCTTCTGCCCTATTTCCAAAGAGCCGGATTATAAAAAATGTGCTGTCAAAATTGAAAAAGCCTAATTCGGATGAGATTATGAAAAGATTATTTATCATTTTTTTATTCACCCTGCTCCTGGCTACCACCATTGGTATTTGGAGTTATAGTTATTTCGAATCACACGAAGAAGCTACTATAGAGACGAGCAGGATCCGGGAGTATTCAACGATTCCATCAGAATCAGGCATGTTTGAAAGAGCAGGTTTTGCCATGGAATATGCCAATATGCCTTTGGATCAAGAACATCAGAGAAAACTCAAAGACTATTATGACAACAGGGCTTTTTACGGAGCTCCGCCTACGGTTCCTCATCCCATTGAAGAAGGTGGTATCGGATCCAAGGCCTGTCTAAAATGCCATCAAAACGGAGGCTTTGTGGACAAGTACCAGGCCTATACTCCTGTGACTCCTCACCCCGATAAATCCAATTGTGTTCAATGTCATGTCCGCGTAAAATCAAACTCTTTTTTCGTACCCTCTTCATGGGTTTCGAATACAGCTCCATCAACCGGTAATCAAGCCTTGAAAGGCAGCCCTCCTATTGTGCCTCATTCTTTGCAATTGAGAGAGAATTGTCTTTCCTGTCACGCCGGCCCAAGTGCGGTTAAAGAAATCAGAACGACGCATCCGGAAAGAATAAATTGTAGACAATGTCATGTAATCAATGAAAAAAAGACGGTTGATATTGGAACATTTAAAAGAGAAATAAAATAATGAACATGCTTAAAGTTTCGCAGTTAAAATTATTGGCTATTTCAGTATTAATTCTTGTTTCTGCCTGTAAGGGCAAGAAAAAAGAGTACCACAATTTAGTTGAAAAAATTGAAGCTAAAAGTGTTAAATATCAAAGAGATAGCATCCAGAATAGTCAAAAATTTGATCCTAATGACCTGGTCAAAATAGATGAAAACAACATCCAATTCTATATTCAAAACCGTACACCGAGCATTAAGTCCTATGCCTGTAGCGAATGTCATAGCAAACCTCTTGAGCAACTTCATCAAAACGGACTTGGAAAGAAGGCCCATTGGGACATCACTATAAATCATGCAGATACCAAGACTATGGCATGTACTTCATGCCATAATGGGAACGACATGAATAACCTGCAAAGTATTACCGGAGATCCAATTGATTTTAACCACAGTTATAAACTATGCAGTCAATGCCATCATGGTCAGGTGAAGGACTGGGTTGGTGGAGCCCACGGCAAAAATATAAGCGGATGGAAAAGTGAACGAGTCTCGAAATTATGTGTTGAGTGTCATAATCCGCATCAACCTCAAATTGCCAAAAGATGGCCTTCAAGATATAATGCTACGATGGTAGATGAACGCAAATAAACAGGTTTAAAAATATGATAAACAAAGACATAAAAAAGTGGTTTACACTAGACCTTGGTCAAAAAAAAGAGAAAAGTTGCGGTTGCTCCGGTCAATCCTGTGATAGTACTCCTTCAAAACCAAAAGATGGTTTTGACCAGGTTTTTGATGTAAATATGAATAGAAGACAGGCTTTCAGAAAACTGACTGCCGGCCTTTTAATAGGTGCCGGTGCTGCGAATGCTTCCTGTTCTGTTGCTGCTGATGATACCCACAAAGAGAAATCTGAAATTGAGTGGGAAGAGTATTTCAAAGGCAATTACAAATTAATGTCTGAAGATGAAAAAGACAATACAGTCGATAGACTGGTGCGATCTTATGAATTGCGCACAGGAAAGAAAATAGATATCTCATCAAAAGATGCCGATCCGGATGTACTGTTCGGTTATGCCTTTAATATTTCGAAGTGCCAGGGGTATATGGATTGTGTAAATGCCTGTGTGGAAGAAAACAACCAGGATCGAAGTTCGGAAATGCAGTATATACGCATTCATGAAATGAACGATGGACAAGGCCTCAATTTTGGTGAAGCGGATGATACCTACTATCACGAAGTCCCGGCGGCAGGTCACTTTTATATGGGTACCCAATGCTATCACTGTGACAATCCTCCATGTATTGAAGTATGTCCTGTAGAGGCTACCTGGAGAGAAGAAGACGGCTTGGTTGTGATCGATTATGATTGGTGTATTGGCTGTCGCTACTGTATGGCTGCCTGTCCGTATGATGGCAGAAGGTTTAATTGGAACACCCCTGAAGTACCCGAAGAAGAGGTAAATAAAAACCAGCATTATCTGGGAAACAGGCTCAGAAAAAAGGGCGTTATGGAAAAATGTACTTTCTGTATCCAAAGAAGTAGAAACGGAGATAATCCAGCCTGTGTTGATGCCTGTCCTACAGGTGCCAGAATTTTTGGCAATTTACTGGACCCGGAAAGTGAGATCAGATGGGTATTGGCCAATAAAAAGGTATTCAGGTTGAAAGAAGATCTTGGTACAGAACCTAAGTTTTGGTATTATATGGATTAATCGTTGGAATAGAATAAGATGAAGGTATTTAAAAAATTAGTAAAAGACAGTATTGTGTATGTCACACATGGAGGCATTTATTACCATATATGGATGGCAGTTCTTACGGCCCTAATGTTGGTAGGTATGTATTGCTACTTTTTACAGCTGGAACACGGCCTGAGTGTAACGGGTATGAATGACCGCGTTAGCTGGGGATTGTATATTTCTAATTTTACGTTCTTAGTGGGAGTAGCGGCTGCAGCCGTAATGCTTGTACTTCCAACATATATATTACACGATATTGATTTTAAACAGGCCGTGCTCATTGGAGAAGGTATGGCTGTAGCAGCACTGATTATGTGCCTTGCTTTTGTGGTGGCTGACATGGGTGGACCTGCCCGACTCTGGCATATCATACCCTTTATCGGTGTGTTTAATTTCCCGAATTCCATGCTTACCTGGGATGTCTTGGTCTTAAATGGGTATTTATTTATCAACCTGTCAATTCCTTTTTACATACTTTTCCAACGTTATCAAGGCAAAACACCGAATCCAAAAATCTATATTCCAGGAGTGATTATTTCTGTTTTTTGGGCTTTTGCTATTCATTTGGTGACTGCATTTTTGTACCAGGGCTTACAGGCCAGACCTTTTTGGAACAATGCCTTGTTAGGTCCGAAATTTTTGGCTTCAGCATTTGCAGCCGGACCGGCACTTATTATCATTGCTTTGGCGGTGATCAGAAAATTCACAGAGTTTAAAATTGAGGATAAAACCATTAAAAAAATTGCCATGGTGGTCACTGTGGCTGCACAGATCAACCTGATCATGTTAATTTCTGAATTATTCAAAGAATTCTATGCGCCCACACATCACAGTGAAAGCGCGTATTATTTGTACTTCGGCTTACATGGCAAGTCCAAGCTGGTTCCCTGGATCTGGACGGCCATTTCTATGAATGTTATTGCGACGGTGACCCTGACTTTTCATAAACTACGCAATAATCTTACGATTTTATACATCGCTTGTGGCCTCTTATTTTTAGCTATCTGGATTGAAAAAGGTTTTGGTCTTATTGTACCTGGTTTTATTCCAGGTCCCTGGGGTAAGATCGCGGAGTATTTCCCTACTTTGATTGAAGTTGGCGTAACCATAGGAATCTGGGCCATGGGGGCCTTTATTTTCTCTATTCTTGCACGAACTGGAATTGCCATTGAAATGGGGATACTTACCTTCAAGAAAAAGTCATAATATAATTTAGACTTAATCCGTTTATTATATACAATCAATGAAAATAAATGATGGAATTCATTTATCTTTACATCAAATTGCAATCCATATCTAATTGGTAATTCATGATTTCCAAGAAAACAAAATACGGTCTAAAAGCCCTGACCTACATTGCTAGAAATAATGACCGAATGATCCCTATTGCTCAAATAGCGGAAGAAGAAAATATACCTCATAAATTCTTAGAAAGTATTCTGTTACTTTTGAGAAAATCTGGATTCTTAGGTTCGAAAAAAGGCAAAGGTGGCGGCTACTATCTTTTAAAGGAAGCCCCGGAAATTTACATGACAGATGTAATGAGGATTCTCGAAGGCCCCATCGCACCTGTTGCCTGCGTAAGTTTAAACTACTATGAAAAATGCGATGATTGCAATGATGAAACTACCTGCAGCCTGAATAAATTAATGATTCAAGTACGCGATGCAAATCTACACGTCTTCAGAAATACCACGCTGGAGGATCTGAAATAATCAAATTTTAACAATTAAAAAGTTGTAACTGTAGAATATTTGTATACATTTGCATCTTTATCCTAGTAACCCGATAGGAATTGTTGTTAAAGTTTGTTAAACTATGTTAGTCGATAGAATATTCGCGTCAAAATCTCAAGAGAATGATTCTCACAGTAAAAGTGTTGTGAAAGCAATTAGCTGGAGAATTATTGGTACCATTGATACAATTTTGATTTCCTGGTGGCTCACCGGGACCCTTTCTGTCGCATTATCTATAGGTTCCATAGAAATTTTTTCAAAGTTTATTCTCTATTACGGTCACGAAAGATTGTGGAACATCATTAAATGGAAGTAGCATGATACAAACGCTCAAAGAATTAGATTTGGCCAAGGCCAACAAAGTTTTAAAGGAATTAGAACCCGTTCAAATTATTGAATGGACGATGCAATTCGCTGAAAAACCGATGTTGACTACTAATTTTGGTCCTTATTCTGCCAGTTTGGTTCATGCAGTGAATCGAATTGATAAAAATATAAACGTTGTTTGGTGCGACTCAGGTCATAACACGAAGCAAACCTATAAGTTTGCCTTAGACCTGATCGACAGGTTCGCCTTAAACATGCATATCTATAAACCTCGACCTTCCTCTGTCTATAACAAGGCAGATCAAGGGATTCCTTTTATCGATACTCCAGCGCATAGACAATTTACAGAAGAGGTAAAACTTGAACCTTTTCGCAGAGCTCTTAAGGAACATCAGCCCGATGTGTGGTTTACAAATCTAAGATCCGATCAGAGTGAGCACCGCAGCACTCTGGATATTTTACACCTGAGTAAAGAAGGAATCTTAAAGGTAAGTCCTTTCTTTCATTATTCTGAATTTGATTTAGAATTGTACCTGCAGGAATACGGGCTACCGAATGAAAAAAGATATTATGACCCTACTAAGGTATTGGCTAAAAGAGAATGTGGATTACACTTATAATATAATTACTAAAAAAGAATCAAATGTTAAGCTTCAGAACTGAAATTGAAAACCCCCTAGTTCAAAAGGATATCATAGAATTGGATAAAAAAATCCAACTATACCAAAATGGAAAAATAGACGAAGATGGATTCAGGTCACTTAGGTTGGCTCGAGGAATTTATGGTCAAAGACAAGAAGGGGTTCAAATGATCAGAATAAAACTTCCTTTTGGTAGGTTAAGTTCTGAACAACTGCATAGAATCGCCGATGTGTCAGATGAATATTCTACCGGGAGATTGCATATTACAACAAGGCAGGATATTCAAATTCACTATGTGAGCCTTGACCGAACACCCGAATTATGGGCCGATTTGGAAAAAAGTGATATTACGTTGCGAGAAGCCTGTGGAAATGCTGTTAGAAATGTGACCGCCAGTGAAACTGCCGGAATAGACCCTGATGAGCCTTTTGATGTAAGCCCTTACGCGGATGCTGTTTTTAAATTCTTTTTACGAAACCCAATTTGCCAGGAATTGGGCAGAAAGTTTAAGATCTCTTTTTCATCCAGTGACAAAGACACCGCTTTAAGCTTTATACATGATCTGGGTTTTATTGCCAAAACCAAAATTGTCAATGGAGAAGAAATCAGAGGATTTAAAGTGATGATGGCAGGTGGATTAGGAGCTCAGCCCAGGCAGGCTGATGCCGTTTTTGAGTTTTTACCAACAGATAAAATAATTCCGTTTATAGAGAGCACCTTGAGAATCTTTGACCGATATGGGGAACGAAACCGAAGAGCCAAAGCCAGATTAAAGCATTTGATTCTAAAGATAGGACTGGATTCCTTTCTCAATTTAATCAAAGAAGAAGAAAAAGCTATTTCTACCAATAGTGTAGCTATTGACGGAGAATCTCATGTGAAGGAATTCATTCAAAAAGACCTGGCCACAGGTCCTATTCAGATTTCAGATCAATTTGCCTATGAGAACTGGAAAGAAAGCAATGTATATCCTCAGAAACAAGCTGGTCGATACGCAATTGGCATCAAAGTGAGGCTGGGTGATTTTTATACTGATAAAGCAAGACAACTGGCCGATTTAATAAAGAATTATGCTCAGGATGAACTAAGACTAACGATCAGTCAAGGTATCTTGATCAGAGATGTTCAAGAAGAATTCCTGCCATTCTTTTTTGAAAAATTAAGTGAATTAGGTTTCACAGACATTGGCTATGACAGCACCTTAGATGTAACATCATGTCCTGGAACGGATACCTGTAATTTAGGTATTGCCAGCAGTACAGGTCTGGCCAGAGAATTAGAGCGAACACTTGCGGAAGAATTTCCAATGTATGTTCAGAATAAAGACATTTCTATCAAATTAAGTGGTTGTATGAATGCCTGTGGTCAACACAGTATCGCTCAGATCGGCTTTTATGGGATGTCAATCAAAAAGGGGAATCATGTAATTCCAGCCTTTCAAGTATTATTAGGTGGAGGATCTTTAGGTGATGGACAGGGTAGGTTCTCTGACAAGATCATTAAGATCCCTAGTAAAAGAGGTCCAGAAGCCCTTAGGTTATTAATTTTTGATTATGAGGATAACAAATCGAACGATCAAAAATTCAATGATTATTATCTGGAAATGGGTAAAAATCATTTCTATCAACTATTAAAACCTCTGGCAGATATTTCTGAAATAGACAAAGACTTGTTTATAGACTGGGGTCATAATGAAAATTACATTAAAGCAATTGGTGTTGGTGAATGTGCAGGTGTCGTTATCGACCTGGTGAGTACCTTGCTTTTTGAAAGTGAAGAAAAATTAGAAAATGCACGGCTGAACTTGGAAGATCAAAAATGGTCAGACAGTATCTATCATAGTTATGCTGCTATCATTAATACCGCAAAAGCAGTATTAATTGGTGAAAATATTAAGACCAATACCCAGGCGGGTATCGTTAAAGATTTTGACCAGTACTTTATCAAAAGTGGATTGATCGAAATGGGAGGGTCCCTGGCTGATTTAGTGTATGAAATTAAAAACAACAAAGCATCAGCATCTTTTGCACAAAAATATTTGTCAGAAGCGAAAAAATTCTATGAGCTGGTGGATACTTTAAGAACTAATGCCCTGAAAGATGAAGCCTAGACCACAATTGACACTTGTCGGCGCTGGTCCTGGTGATCCCGATCTAATTACGGTAAAAGGATTAAAAGCACTTCAGTCGGCTGATGTTGTACTGTATGATGCTTTGGTCAATCCTGTATTGCTTGAACATGCCAATCAGGCCAAAAAGATATTTGTTGGCAAAAGAAAAGGTTTTCATCGTTATACTCAAGATGAAATAAATCAAAAAATTGTAGAAAACGCCTTAGAATATGGACATGTATTAAGGCTCAAAGGAGGTGATCCTTTTGTTTTCGGAAGAGGTTCAGAAGAAACAGATTATGCTGAAAAATATGGCATTCCTACGTGTATAGTGCCTGGTATTTCATCCAGTAGCGCAGTTCCCTCGAGTATAGGTATTCCACTTACCAAACGAGGTGTGTCAGAAAGTTTCTGGGTAATCACGGGTTGCACATCCAGCAGACAACTAAGTCTTGACGTTGGATTAGCAGCCCAGTCTTCTGCGACCATTGTGATTCTTATGGGAATGAATAAACTTCATGAAATCGTTGGTATTTTTCAAGAATTAGGAAAAGATCAGTTGGCAGCGGCCGTGATTCAAAATGGAACGATGCCTACTCAAAGGTCTGTGGTTGGTCAGGTACATTCTATTGAGGCACTTGTTGACAAGCATGAATTATCATCCCCTGCTATCATTATTTTTGGAGATGTTGTCAATAGTGCCACTGAACTTCAGAAAAAAGTTGAAGAAGTCACTTTTGAATACGCCAGTTAAGGTGTTTAATAGTCTTTGTGCTGAAAACCTGGGTACTGAATGATCACCGGTAAAATGGTTCCAAAAACTCAGGAATCAAACACCCTTTGATTAACTCAGCTTCATCTAATTATTAAGCATGGAAAGCATTAGATCGAGACAAAGCTTCACATCTATACATCCTATTCAGAACAAACTTTCAAAGAGCTTCTTTTCCTGTTCACAATTAAATTAAAGGGAACATACTGTTCTTAAAAGTTGAAATTCACATTGACCACAGGTCCACTCAAAGCTATGTTGAGGTCTAAATATCGCGCCTCATAGTTTTCATTATAGTTAAATGACAAATACGTCCATCCAAAACCCGCTCCAATTAACTTATTAAAGCGATAGTTAGATTCAATACTTACATATGTTGACCAGTGGTTATTGATACTAAAGCCTCCCACGTCTGCTTCACCTGAAAAAAACCAGCGTTTATGTGAAACATCGGCATGAATCCCTATTAAAGGTTCAAACCAGGCAGGTCTTATGTCCAGAATGGTTGTTTTTTGGCTGTAAATATTCAAATCTACATAACGAAACCCAATAAATGGATGAATTTCAGCATTAAAAAAAGTAGATGGATTTTCTTTCTTGAACACCTGGTAACCGCTCACACCCCTTAAAATTGCTCCTTCGATAGCAACAAGAAACTTGACTTTATCAATATTTTCAAATATAAGGTCCGAAGCCAAGGACGTGTAAAAACCATTAAAAGAAAATAACCATTTGTTTGGAGTATATTGGATATCGCCAATGAAATAAAAGGTAACTCCAATTTCTTTGTTTAACCTTCCAATAATATCTTTTTCCTCTTCTTCGGGTAAAACAGAAATCGCAGCATATGCAAATTCACCTCTCAATCCTGGTATCCAAATTGGCAGCTGTATTTTCCATTTTTGATCATCTATCTGATGTAAAAAGTCTAATTTACCGGTTTTTTGACCGAGTGAATCTTGACTGTATACAGATGCTGTGAAAAGAACTGAAATGAATAAGGCTACAAGAAACTTCATCTTCAATTAAATCCTATTCAAAATAACTGAATCCCTTTTTAGGGTCTATGGCAAGCAAGGATTCATAAATTAATCGAATCACATTCTCAACATCATCTCTGTGAACCATCTCTACTGTGGTATGCATATACCTTAATGCCAAAGAAATCAAGGCCGAAGGAACGCCTCCGTTTGAGTAAGCAAAGGCATCCGTATCCGTTCCCGTGGCTCTCGAAGCCGCGAGTCGTTGGAAAGGAATCTCATGCTTCTCTGCTGTTTCTATAATTAGTTCACGGACATTATTCTGAACTGCCGGCGCGTAAGAAATTACCGGTCCATCACCCGATTTGGTTTCGCCTTCCTTCTTTTTATCGATCATTGGTGTTGTTGTATCATGACAAACATCTGTAACAATAGCCATGCTTGGCTGAATGGTATGTGTGATCATTTCAGCACCTCGAAGTCCGATTTCTTCCTGAACTGAGTTTGTTATATAAAGTCCAAAAGGTAATTTTTTCTTGTTTTCTGACAGTAATCGAGCTACTTCCGCAATCATAAAACCACCCATGCGATTGTCCAAAGCCCTGCACACAAAATTATTCTCATTGAGGATCATAAATTCGTCAGGATATGTGATCACACAACCTACGTGTACACCTAATTTCAAGACCTCATCTTTTGATTTACAACCCACGTCAATAAAGATATTATCCAATTTTGGCGGCTCCTCTTTCCCTTTGTTCCTCGTATGAATAGCCGGCCAGCCAAAAATTCCTTTTACAATACCTTTTTTCGTATGAATATCTACTCTTTTTGACGGCGCGATCTGATGGTCACTTCCTCCATTTCTGATCACATATATCAATCCGTCTTCAGTAATATAATTCACATACCAGGAAATCTCATCCGCATGCCCCTCGATCACTACTTTAAATTCCGCATCAGGGTTGATAACTCCTACGGCTGTCCCATAATTATCGGTAATAAATTCATCTACATAGGGTTTTAAATAATCCATCCATATTTTCTGACCTTCGGATTCATATCCGGTAGGTGAAGGATTATTCAAATATTTTTCTAAAAATGATATTGATTTCTTATTGAGAATTTTCTTGTTCGCCATGTTTATAGTTTTGTACGAAATTAAGAAATATCACATAATATTAAGAGAAAACAACAGACATATTGCTAAATTTGTACATCAGTTGAACGACCTTGTCGTGGTACAATTAAATGAATGAATTGAGACTGGCTCTATGAAAAAGAATTTTGTCATCCTAGTATTATTTTTGCCTGTTTTTCTGTTTGCTCAAAAACAAGAGAATAAGCAATCTATAGATGAGTTTTATATCATCAAAAATGATTCCCTTACCATTCCTCTCGACGAGGTATTGGTATTAGATCGTCGAGAATTTAAATCCAAAAAAGAGCGCCGCTATTATTACTGGTATTATAAAAAAGTTCAAAAGGCCTACCCTTTTGCAAAAATGGCATCGGATACCCTGTTGCATATCAATCAAGAGCTGGAAGGAATAAAATCGAATCGAAAAAGAAAGAAAAAAATTAAAAATATACAAGCCTATATGGAGGGTGAGTTTTCTGAGCAATTAAAAAAACTAACCAAAACCGAAGGTAGAATTCTTATCAAACTAATTCACCGTCAAACAGGGGAAACCATGTATGAATTGATCAAAGAATACAGAAGTGGCTGGAAGGCCTTTTGGTATAATTCAACAGCCAACATGTTCCGATTATCCTTAAAAAAGGAATACCTGCCTGCCGAGGAAGGGTTGGATTTTATTGTAGAAGATATTCTTCAAAGATCATTTATCAATGGTACGCTGGAAAAGCAAGAGCCGAAAATCGACATTGACTATTTCGAACTTCTTTCCCAATATCATGACATCGATATTGAGAAAGAAATTTCAGATTATATTGATAAATACATGAAATAGCATCAGCCGCCAGGCAACGTGGATGCATTGGGGTCCATTCGGTGTTCCCTGTCTGCAAAATCATCAGAAATCATTTTAACCTGTTTGTCAATATCCGCTTTATCTGTCATGTATTTTGGCGCCAAAGATTCCTGCCCCGGAAATTCTTCTATCATCATCGTCGTAGATGGGAAGGCGAATTCGACACCTAAGGCCGCTGCCAACCGAACAATTCCCATATGAAGAATGTGTTTGGATTCTTGCTCCTCACCCCAATCAAGACCTTTAAAATACACATTGATCATAATGTTTAAGGAAGAAGATCCAAAGGATATAAAATCTACATTGTACGACTGACTTTTAGTGGAAGGATGCATGGCAATCAGTTTCTTGATGCCTTCTATAAATGCTTCCATCAAATCTGGTGGCGTATCATACCTTACCCCTACTTCCGTCGTATATCTTCTAAAAACTCTCAGCCCTTTATTATTTATATCTGCTTCTGATATTTTGCTATTCGGCACCTGATACAGAGTGGTATCGGCTGCGCGTATTTTAGTGGATCGAAATCCTACCCTTTCCACAGAACCTTCAACACCTCCAAATTCAATCCAGTCGTCGAGTTGAAATGGTTTATCTAAAAAGATCACCATCGTTCCTATTAAATTCTTCACAGAATCCTGTGCGGCAAAGGCTACAGCTACCCCACCAATAGAGGCACCTGCTAAAACAGTTCCCGGATCAACTCCAAAAAGTGTTAGAATATGCAAGAAACCAATTAAAACGACAATACCCTGCATCACTTTATTTAAAATAGGTGCCAGTTGTCTGTCTAATTTCGTTTTCTCTTCCGGATTGTGTTCATGGTAAAAATTAAGCACTACTTTGAGTAATTTAAGAACAACAAAAATCCAAAATACAGTTTCGGCTATCCTAAGACCGGTTAACATCAAAGCATTCAGTTTGACCATTTGTAAAGATGGTAATACCTTGTTTATGAATCGTATAATGACTATAAAAACTATGGGTTTGGCTAATTCATGTAAAACAGCCATGGTCTTTCCATCAGAAATTTTTCTAAAAAACAAGCGTTGAAACACCCTCAACAAAAAGAACATGATAGGTTCAAGTATATAGTAAAGGATCACCGAAATAATGATTGTAATCAATACTGCAATTGGTTTCCAAATCAAAACATCATTCACAGTCGTCTTAAAGAACTCTGGGAACCGTTCATTAAACCATGAAAATTCTATGGGAAAGGTATCTTTATATACTTTATCAAGATTCTCAATTGTTTCTTCTGAAAAATACCAGCGATTTCCTTGCTTTTCGATATACACTTCGGGAAGCCTCACAGGAAAAGGGGCATAGCGATTCGCATTGTGCTCCAGCGTTCTGACACCAAAATCAACCGTATCTATATAATTCGCATCAATCGGAACTTTTGAAAAATCTATGATCAATCCGTTTCCATCAAAAATCTCCTTAATTCTTTTAGCGACAAACTGAGCTTCGCCTTTCGGAAGTCCTCGAACAGTTGAAGCAGACTTTTCAATGTCATAGTTCTCTGGCATCAAAAAATAAATATGGGTATACAGTGTAGCATTCGGCGTGCTTAGGTCAACCTTCTGATCTTTCTGCGCAAAAGAATAGAAACCAACCAACAGCAATAAAAAGAGTAATTTTTTCATATCAAAAAGTTTGGATAGGGCTAATTTAACGAAATAAAGTTAATTAAAAAGCTTTGTTTAAGGACTAACAAATTACAGCCTTTTTAACCTACAGAATTGGTCATTAGGAACGGGAAGGTTTGCGCTTATTTTTTAAAATACTGGTATATCCTCCTTTGTTGTTTCCTTTACCTTTGCCTTTCCTGGAAGCATTATCCGATCTTTTAGAATCAATGGGTATAAGTCTTTCTATCAGGTCATTTCTCCCAACTTTTTGGAGGGTATTTCGAATCCAGTTGCGGTTTTCTTTTTTGTACCAGAAAAAGAATCGATGTTGTTCATCTTTTTCTTTTTTAGATTTCGGCACATAGGATTTTTTCAAGGTATAAGGATGATAGCCACTATAATATATCACGGTTGCGACTGTCATAGGCGTTGGCGTAAATCCCTGCACCTGTTCCAGTTGAAAACCCATGTCCTTTGTCTCAGCAGCAAGGTTCGCCATATCTTCCAATTGGCTCTCCGGATGGTTTGAAATAAAATAAGGAATCAACTGCAGATTCAGCTTCTTCCTGAGATTAATCTTATCAAAGGTTTTCTTGAATTCATGGAAATAAGAAAAAGAAGGTTTTCTCATCAACTTTAATACCGGATCTGATGTGTGCTCGGGAGCAACTTTTAACCTTCCTGAAACGTGTTTGGTCAACACCTCTTCAGTATAATCATCTAATTCTTTCGGATCCGCATTTTTATTAAACTCAGGCACCAGCATATCATAGCGAATACCACTGCCTATAAAAGATTTCTTAATTTTTGGATTCTTATCAATGGCCTGATATAATTCGGTCATTGGTTTATGAGATGTGTCCAAGTTATGACAAATCACTGGTGAAATACACGAGGGTGCCACACAGCTATCACAAATGCTTTGTACCTTCCCTTTCATCTGATACATATTGGCAGACGGGCCTCCTACGTCAGATAAATATCCTTTAAAATCAGGCATTTCAGAAACAGCCTGTACCTCTTTCAGTACCGACTCCTGACTCCTACTTGCAATAAATTTACCTTGATGGGCTGAGATTGTGCAAAAACTGCAACCTCCAAAACAACCCCTGTGTGTATTGATCGAAAACTTGATCATTTCATAAGCAGGAATGGGACCTCTTTTATCATATTTGGGGTGCGGTAATCGGGTAAAAGGCAGATCATACGAAGCATCAATCTCCTTCTCCGTCATGGTTGGAAAAACCGGATTGATCACCAGCATCTGTTCCCCCACTCTTTGAAGAATTCTTCTCCCGTGAATTTTATTTGATTCCTGTTCTATTGTTTTGAAATTCGCTGCAAATGTTTTCTTATCCCTTAAACAGGCCTCATGTGAGCTAATTTCCTTATCCTCCCAATGTTTGTTCTTCGGCAAACTATCATTTGAATCTAATAAAAAAGCTGTTTGCTTAATTGTTTTAATGGATTCAAAAGGAACTCCTTTCTTCAACAGACTCACCAATTCTCTTAAGGGTTGTTCGCCCATTCCATAGACCAAAAGATCCGCCTTTGAATCCACCAGAATATTTGGTTTCAGGGAGTCACTCCAAAAATCATAATGAGTCACACGTCTTAATGAAGCCTCAATTCCACCGATCACAACGGGAACATCCGGAAATTTTTCTTTGAGAATTGTACTGTAAACGGAGGTTGCATAATCCGGTCTAAAGCCTTTGTCTCCATTCGGCGTATAGGCGTCCTTGTCCCTCCTTCTCTTGTTGGCCGTATAATTACTCACCATAGAATCCATGGCTCCGGAAGTCACTGCAAAAAATAAATTTGGCGTACCTAACTTTTCAAAATCCTGTAGGTTGTCGTTCACATTGGGCTGAGGGACAATTGCAACACGCAAACCATAACTTTCCAGAATACGTCCCAAGGCCGCAGGTCCGAAAGCCGCATGATCAACATAAGCATCCCCGCTAAATATAATTACATCCAGATCTTCCCAGCCTCGAATCTTCATTTCTCTTCGAGTCGTCGGCAACCAATCTGATAATTGATGTGTTTTTTGCATTTTGCAAAGATACGGTTATTTCAAACATACAGCACCAGTGAAAAAACAGAATAACGTTAGGGGATTTTAAAAAATAAATCTCTTGGATTCCTGCTATTCAGCAGTTGCATTTTTTATCAGCTGGGTATAAAAATAAACCGCTGTCTCATAGTCTGCAACTGCAATGCGCTCATTCAATCCATGTATGGATTTCACATTGGACTTGTTGATCCTTGTGGGAAGAAATCTGTAAATCTGATCTGATAGTTGACCATAATGCCTGGCATCAGTCGCTGCCACCACCATATAAGGACTCACCAATGCCTCCGGATAAACTTCAGCAATTGTTTTATGCAACATGGTAAAACCCGGAGCTTTATAGGAAGACACTTTGGATGGTTCTGTATTGAAATTTCCTTCATCAATTTTAATTCTATCATCGTCAATGACACTGCGAATCCGCTCCTTTACCTCCGCAATGGATGAACCCGTTATTATTCTGAAGTTTACCGTAGCCTTTGCAGTTAAAGGAATAATATTGTCTTTCACACCACTGTTAAATATGGTAGGAGATGTTGTTGTTCTTACCAGGGCATTCCCTGAAGCTGAGCCTTCATACACACTCACAATCATTTTTTCAAAGAGTCCTGCATTTGCAAAAGCCATCCTATTGACAAAGGACATTTCCGGGCCCAGGTATTCCAAAAAACCTTCTATTGGTGGTGAGATATAGGCTGGAAATGGGTTTGCTTTTAATTTATGAATGGCCTCCGATAATACATCTATGGCGGTTTCTTTTCCTGGCATTGAAGAATGTCCTCCTTCAATTTCAATAGATAATTGTATGGAGACAGATCCTTTTTCAGCAACGCCGATCAGCGCTACATCCTTTTCAATTCCAGGTACCATTCCACTAGAGATAATGCCTCCTTCATCTAAGATAAATGCTGCCTGAACACCCAGGGAATCTAAATGTGCAGCAATTGCCTTTGCTCCGTTAATGCCTCCTATTTCTTCGTCGTGGCCAAATGCCAGATACATACTTCGCTTTGGTTGATGCCCTTTAAGAAGCAAGGCTTCCACGGACTCCAAAATTCCAAGTACACCTACCTTATCATCCATAGTTCCTCTACCCCACAGCGTGTCATTTACAACTGCTCCAGCAAAAGGATCTTGTTTCCAGTACCTTCTGTTTTCATCGATAACCGGAACCACGTCCAGGTGTCCCATTAATATAACCGGTTCCAAGCTGGTATCTGATCCTTCCCAAAAATACAAGTGGCTAAAATCATTGATAATTTCATGTTCCAACAGGGAATCTGACATTGGGTAAGTACGGCTTAAAAAATCATTGAATTTTACAAATTGAATAGAATCAAAATCCTTCAAGTCTTCGGGAGATACCGTCTGCAACTGAATCCCCTCTGAAAAATTTTTCAATACATCTCTAACGAGAAGTGGTCTATTCGCAGCCTCTACCTGCATTTGCCTGGATTCAGCGGAAAAAGTAGTGTATAAAACATAGCCTACAATCACAACTAAAGCAACAATAAGTAACAAGGATAGTTTTTTGATCAATTTCATACCTGAGTCATTTTTTTTAGATTCGAACGAAGCCGCAAACTTACATTTTTTCTACTCTTTCCTTGAGTTTATCATTCATCATTTCAAAAGACCACCGAGTATTCACATCCAATTTCTTCCAAAATAAAGGCACTAAAAATCCTTTGAACTCTTCCCGCTGAATAAACTTTGTCTTTCCATTGTCTAAAGCCTCCAATTCAAAACAATGTTTTCCGTCAAAAACACCTTTTGTTACTAGTTTGCCTATCCAGCTAAATTCATGATTTTCATTATAACTCAAACAAACTGGTTTGAATTGCATGCTGCCAGAACCTAAAGGCTGGAGTTTGACTTTGAATCTAGCGCCCTCAAACACCTCTCCTTCAATAGAAGTTATAAAGGGATTCCATTCGGGATATGCTTTAAAATCTGTGAGGACCTGCCAAACCTTCTCGGGTCTTGCGTTCATAATTATTTCCGTTTTGATTTCTTTCATTGTTACATTGCTTTTAATCTTTAGACCTTCTCTGCCGGTTCAGAAAGACCATTTAAATCTAATAAAAATAGCTGTTCCGCTGCTTACCAGGGGATTTCCATTTTCATCCAGTACTTCGTCCATGCTATAGTATTGACCTATTCCTGCTAATTCCATGGTGTCTGAAATGGAATATGTCAAGGTAGGACCAACATACATAAAATTTCCTTCAGGTCCGTACATACCTGCCAACATCACTCTGAACAATGGACTGACGTCGTAGGCTCCGGATCCAAAAAAAGCGAGCCTGGTTGGGAACAAATTCTTTGGGCTCAGGTCCTGAAACAAAATATCTCCCAATCCACTTGAAAAGTTTTCAGCCCCAAAACCATTATACAATGTTTCAAACTGCAAATTTAAAGAACTCTTAAATGTATAATCATAATGAATTGTAGCTGTTGCCGTTCCTGACTCATCTTCATCATCCATTGGATGAAAATAAGTGAGCTCACCACTAAATCCACCTCCACCGATGCTTCCTGAAAATCCTCCACCCAATACATAGTCAGATTCCGTAAAAACACCTCCGAGAAATTGTATATCATAGCCTTTGGTATTGAACCGATACAAGAGCACAGAAGTTAATTCACTTTCTGAATTAAGAGAAGTTGACAATTCAATTTTACTTGACATCCCGATATAATATTGCAACCTGACGGCATCACTTCCGGGTTTCTCTTCATAATCAAAATCAAAATAGGAATAGGTGTTAAAAAGATCATTTGGATTCCAGACAAAAGTCTGCCCCCAGTTGATTCGTTGTCTACCAACAGTAACCTGCAGGTTCCCTGTAGTATAATCCAACATCAATCTATCGAGTTGGGAAAGGCCAATCCATGACGTATTTTCTGCCCACACCCAGGATAAATTAAAATAACCATTATCCCTGGCAACATAATCGGCATAGCCCGGTATCAGACTCACGTTATTCCCAATTATAATCCTATTTCTTAATCCTCCGGTGAACGTGAATTTATCAGAGATAAACCAATTGACGTCAAACCTGTTATGAACTACATTTTCAAGCGCCATTTCACCATCATCCCCTACGGTTTGCATAATCGTCATGCCCTTTACATATCCTTTCATCATAAGCTTCTCCTGGGCTCCCATTACAAAGCTCACTGAGAACACCACAGTAAAAAGCAGATTTCTTAGCATTGTTCTACGCCCTTTTATTCAATTATTTGACCGGTTTCAAGATTTGACAACATCTGAAATCACCTTTCCATCATCCAGCGTAACCACCCTTCTTGCCTTGTCCATCACTCGTTGATCGTGGGTTGCAAAAATAAAGGTAATCTGTTCTTCCCTGTTTAATCGTTCCATGATGTCCAGCAACTGCTTTGTGGCCGTTGAATCTAAATTTGCCGTGGGTTCATCCGCTAAAATAAACTTTGGTTTAGATGCCAGGGCCCTTGCCACTGCCACACGTTGTTGCTGACCTCCTGATAATTGATTTGGTTTGCTGTGTAACTTTTCTCCTAGACCTACAGATTCTAATAGGGAAATTGTCCTCTCATCCATTTTCTTTTTGTCCCAGTTTTGCAATTGCATGATGAATTCTACATTCTCCTTCGCAGTCAGAACCGGAATCAAATTATAAGCCTGAAATACAAAGCCAATATTATTTAAACGAAAATCGATCAAATCGTTTGAGGACAATTCTGACATAACACTTCCATCCACAATTACTTTACCTGAAGTAGGTACCTCAAGACCACCGATCATATTCATCAAAGTGGTTTTACCACATCCAGAAGGTCCCACTATAGCAGCAAATTCACCAATTTCAAAACTAAGATCTATCCCATTTACAGCATGCACGGGGATCTCGGTATCGTGATAGGTTTTTGTAAGTTTGTTGATTTGAATAATACTCATAATCTTTTCTTTCCTGATTAATTAAATGGTCCTTATTGCCTCAGCAGGATGCAACTTCAAAGCCTTGATCGCTGGGTATATAGATGCCAGAATTCCAGTTATAATGACCAAAATCGTTATTTGGAAATACCTGTAGGGTTCAAGCATAGGATAGGTAACTGCGGCATACCCGACACTTTCCATTCCTTCCGCGACCGATGATAAATCAATACCTGTTTTATTAAAATAGTTGATGACAATCAAACTCAGAATCTCACCGAAAAAAGCACCTACCAGGGCAAGACAAATTGTTTCAAGCATGATCATTATAAAAACTCTTCTGCGATTCATTCCTATAGCCATTAACATTCCCAATTCTCTTGTTCTTTCCAATACAACCATCAGCATGGTATTGACAATTCCAAATCCCAACGCACCGAGAATAATCATCATAAACAAACCCATCATGGTATCCATATAACCTGACATCAAACTTAAATAAGGAGAAACAGCCGCCCAATCTTCGGCTTTCACATCCGGAAATATGGATTGTAAAGTCGTTGCAACACTTTCCGCTTTCTCAAAATCATCGAGCACAAGTACTATCTCATGAGATTGATTCTCAGGAAGTGCCAACACCCTTCTAAGATCGTCGTTCTGGACAAAAACATGCATTTTATCCCAAGGGTTATTGTCTGTTTTAAAAATTCCCACAACCTTAAAAGCAGCTCCGGTGATCTCACCATTGTAATCTTGAAAGGTGAGCACTATTTTCGATTTTAACCGAGCCTTTAACTCCTCTGCCAAAGCTCTTGAAATGACAATTGAATTCTTCTTTTTTGTTTCAAAAAAATCACCTGAAGCGGTATCGATTTTCTTATAAATTTCAAAAACATCTTTCTCCTGAACCGGATCAACTCCAATGATATTGACACCCATGTTTTTATTCGCGGTCGCCGACATTCCCGTAACTAAAATACGCTCAGTAACTGCTCGAACACCTGGAATTGTATCGAGAATTCGCAATTTTTCAGAGGTGTTTTTTATACTTTCCTTAATGTCATTATTTTCGGCATAAACAGGATTATGTAACTGAACATGGCCAATTTCATAAGCGAAGGTATTCTTTACACGTTGCTGTGCCATTCCATTCATCCAGGCGCTGGAAAATAATCCTCCCAGCAAACCGGAAGCTATGGCAAATATGACCACCGCAGATCTCATTTTACTACGCCAAATACTCCGCCAAGCTATTTTAAACAATACCATAGTTAACTTCTTAATCCATCTACTACTTTCAATTTCAAAATCTTTATCGTTGGATAAGACATCGCAATCAAACTTAGAATACTGATTGCAATTCCCTGAAACACAAATATATTGCCCTCCATACTCATGGGTAGAATAGGCTCAAAATTAAAATCCTGCATCACTTCAACAGCATCGCCCGAAAACCTTATGGGGTTATGATAAAAATATAACATCACAGGTAAGCTAATGATAATTCCAGCCGCAACAGCCATCGCGGTTAAAAAAAATAGTTCTACAATGACAACTTTTGCCAACTGAACTTTTTGCATGCCAACGGCCACCATCACTGAAAATTCTCGCATACGCTCATTGGTCATCATTAACACTGTTCCAAAAATACCAAAAGCAATTACCATGTATAAAATAGCGATCATAATAACGCCTCCGGCATTATCAGTTTCAATCATTTGAAGCAATTCTTTGTTCATTTTTTCCCAACCCATCACCTGGTATTGATCCGCATCAATTTTCATGCGAACCTCATTTTCAACAGCCATGGTCTGCTCCATATCTTTCAGATCAAAAACCAAGGAAGTATATCTGTCATAGGCAGAAAACAGATCCTGTGCCTCAACAACAGATAAATAAACAGTACTTCGGTTCATTTCTGGTGTCGGTAATTTTAAAATTCCTTTGATGGGATACAATCCAGCTGCCGTAGCTCCGTGATAACCTGATGAGAATAAAACCAGGGTATCATTAACTCCTACATTGAGAAAGGAGGCCAAACCTTCAGCCACTAAAATACTTTTATCCGATTGATCTAAAAAAGATCCTTCTTTTAAAAAGGATTTCACTTTTGTCATTTTGTCTTCCTTATCCGGATCGATACCCATTACGGCCACCCCTTTTGTAGAGGCTCCAGAAGATGCCAGCGCAAAGGACTCCAAACGTGGGATGATGGCAACAACCCTGTCATCTTCAGCCAACTCTTTAACAAGGGTAGCATCAATGGCCATGGTATTATTGATATTCTTGTCATCCCAGTAATCCTTATTCTGAATCTGTAAATAACCTGAATAGGACTCCACTGCATTTGTTTTCATTTTTGCATAAGATCCCTTTTGAAAACCACGCATGATGATGGCAAAAAACAAGGCAAACATGATCGAGGCAATCGTAATCATTGTTCTTCTTTTGTTTCGCCAGATATTTCGCCAGGCTATTTTAAGCGTTGTGCTCATGGTATTATTTAGGTCTATCTGATACGTTTCATATTCTGTTGAGAAAAATAAGTACTGGGTAAATCTATATCAAACTGAACTTCTTTCAACAATAAAACTGTCTTTTTACCTTCTTCTCCAGCAGGAACAATTTCAATTCTCGAAGGAATCAACCGTCCATCCATTTCTTTAAAATCATAGCCAAAATCACTCTTCACCAAGTCCTCATCTTCATCAAAATATTCAGATTTTATTTGAATAAACTCATCCTTTGTGATCCACTTGTACACCTTGGCCCATATCACCGCGGCTTCCTCTTTTGGAATCATTTTGATCTTATAACAATTCCTTCCTTCAACAATCTCTTCCTTTTCTATGCTATGTATATAATCTCTAACAATAGAACTCTCTTTCAATATATCATCATTGGTATAATCTGAACCCATCCACCCCTGAGACATCATGGAAGCAGGGATCTTTATCATTCTGCCGATACTTGGCATCCAATTCCACATCTCCGTTTCCCGTTTCATAAAAACCTGTCCTTTATCCTTGGCAGGAGCTGTGATATATGTCATGGAATAATCGAGGCCATTCGACCAACTTTTCATAGCGATAGTTCTTTGCCATGTGGGTCTTATAATCTGCATCTCCATCATTGAATGATTGGTTTTACCTCGAACCTTTTCATCTGCTTTTTGAATAATCTCGGCTGCCGTCAGTTCCTGAGCATACAATTCTGTGCCTAGCTGACTGATAAAAAAAATGAAAACCAAAGTGATTGAAATGTGTTTAAACTTCATAGTTTAATGCTTGTAGAATTGAGCTATAAAAATACTGCTTTAAGCAACTAAAACCAAGAGAAGACAGTGAATTAATCCGACGATCAATGGTTTTCAATCGGGCAGAAATTCTTGCGTATGAAGCGCCCGCTCAAGGACGTCAGCGACTAATACTGATGAAATGCCTGGGAGACAAAATGAAGAACTTCCGGCAGAGATTCGCGCCAGTAGGTCCAATTATGAGCTCCGTCACGAACCCTGTATTCATGTGGAATTTCTTTCTTTTTCATTTCGATATGAACCAAACTATTTCCTTCATACAAAAAATCATCATCGCCACAGTCGATGTACCAACGTACCGAAGAAATTTTCTCTTGATCCATATTCTTCACAAGTTCTACCGCATTGTGTTGTTCAAAATAAGTCTGCAACTCTTCCTGGGATATCTTGGCCAAGGTATCCTTATCTATATATTGTTTTAGATCTTCTATGGTTAAAGGCCCGGCATAAGCGCTTAATGGCACCGCAGATGAAAATAAATCCGGTCTGTGCAACGCATACATAAATGAACCTCCGCCTCCCATGGAAAGTCCGGAAACGGCTCTGTATCTCTTCTCTGATTTGATACGATACTTCTCCTCAACATGGGGCATCAACTCTTCAAAAAAGAAATCTTCATAGTTCCAGGTCCCATCAATATCATTAAAATATCCGCGCTGTCCCGTATTGGCATCAGGCATAACAATGATCATTGGAGTCGCCTTACCGTTTCGAATAGCCTCGTCAGTTATTCTCAAAACCTCACCAAACTGAACCCAACCCGTCTGATCATCTCCTGCTCCATGCAAAAGATACAGCACTGGATAATTCCTGGAAGAGGTATCGTAATCAGGAGGTAAATAAATGGCATATTTACGCTCGCCATTAAGGATTTCACTCTTCAAACTTACATCATCAAACACTTTTCCCTGTTGACCAAAAGATGTATTCATAAAAAAAAGGCTGATAAATAGAACGATGGTATGCTTCATTTTTTAGAATTTATGCAGGTATTAATGATCTGTATTGCTCACAAAAGCAACTCTTTTACTGTCAGGAGACCAGCTCGGAACGTTAATGGTGCCCTGACCTCCATAGACATAGCTTACAATTTTTGGCTCACCTCCAGCAACAGGCATCATTCTCAGGTATACATGCTTGTAAAAAGGATGGTCACCGGATGCTACATCAGTACCGAAGGACACAAAAATGATATCTTTGCCATCCGGAGAAATATGCGGAAACCAATCATTTAGTTCATCAAATGTTAATTGCTGAACACCGCTTCCATCGGGCTTCATTTTATACAATTGCATGGTGCCGGAACGATTGGAATTAAAATATATAAATTCTCCTGCAGGATCATATTCCGGTCCGTCATCCAAACCTGATGTATTGGTCAATTGTATTTCTTCTCCTGAGGCAATATCAACGCTATAGATATCATATTGCTCATTTCGACTTCCGGTAAAAAGCAAGGATTTGCCGTCTAAAGACCAGCCGTGCAAATAAGAAGCTCCCAATCCTTTTTTCGTAACACGCACAGGACTGACACTTCCTTCCACCGGGAGCGTATATATGGCAGAATCGCCATTGTCTTCATCGTCGTGATGACTAATAGCAATTTGCCTGCCGTCGAAGGATATCACATGGTCATTATTATTTCTATTCGCAAAACCAGTATTGACCATGGTAGTCTTTTCACTATTTAGATCATACCTGTACAGGTATCCATTGGAATTATAAATCAATGCTTTTCCGTCAGCGGTCCAATTAGGCGCCTGAATCGAATGACTGGACCTATATATGACTTTTCGTTCCAAGGTCTCAACATCCAAAATTTCCAAATTGCTTCCAATATAATCTTCATATTGTTCTTTTGACTCATTAAAAGGTTTGATAATTCTGACATTACTAAAAATAGCTTTCTCAACAACATCGGCATTATGTGAACAAACATAAAGTCCCACATACACTTCATTATTCAAATCAAAATCTTCCAATACCACCTTCACCAATGGCTGCCCCATCTTGGCTGTACCCATTATAAAGGTATTCCCCTTTCTCTCCAATTGAATGATATCCGGCATCAGGTCAGTTGATGATGATTCTTCGGTATCTCCTCCAGCCTTCTTACGATACTGCAAAGACACCAAGCCATCTCCGTGCAAAGAGGCATTCACATGTTCTGAATCTGCATGTAAATTATTTCTGACCATCCATCCTAATTTTCTATGGGGATCAACACCTTTTCCTACAAAACTGACTTTTGCCCTAAGGATAAAGTCTCCCTGAATAGATTTCCAAAGAAACTGAAACTGATCATCTGCAAACCACATATTCGCACCTGAGCCTTCAATTAAATACTCCTGATCATTACTATGATATGAAACATTTCCCGCCAACTTTACATCTCCAATGTCCTGATGATTATAAAAGATTCCAAGTGTCTTGCTTTGTCCTTGCATGTTATTTTGAAAAATCATAAAAAGAAACAGCAATAAGTAGGTTTGATAATATCTTTTTTTCATAATAATAATTTATCGGTCGTGTCAATTTGGTATTCATTAAGAATACTAAAAGTAGAAAAAAATAACCAAACTCTCTTTGCCTGCTTATTGGATAAGTACCGCCTCCTCTACAATGACAGGATAGGTATAACCGGCTCCAAATTCTCTGTCAAGGGCCAGGACACCCTCCAGGACGACCGTGTCGCCTACCTTCACTAGTTCTTGTGTAGTAAAAGTCATATCAGACTTTCCAAGTCCCTCTGTACCGTCTACCAAATGAACCCAATTGCGATCCATGATATCAGCATTGACTTTGACAACCTGTCCTCGCACTTTTACTTTTTTAGTATTGTAGTCCGCTGACTTTTCAAACAATTCTCCAATCTGCTGACCACCTGCTACCGGGTCTAACTTTATACTGTCAAGCAAGGCCTTATTCGCTTCTTTTTTCTTAGCGATAAAGGCTTCTTTCGCACTGGATGCATCAATAGGTTTCTTACTTACTTTATCTACAAAAACAATACTTTCGAAAACCCTTCCCAGCTCCTTACTTTCAAAATTCTGCATTTCCATGGCATCTACAAAATAAATTTTTTCTCCTACCTTGGCATCCATTTTAGCTACAGCCATCCAGAATTCCTTACCGCCATTTTGAACAAGCAAATAGGTGTAACCACTCGTTTGCTGAATTTCATTAATCACAACCTCATTCTGAGCAATTGTATCAACTACAGGTGTATAATCCTTCTTCTTTTGGTTACAAGAAACCAATAAAACAAAACAAAAAATCAAGACTGATATTCTCATGGTATTTAATTTAATTAGTGAATTTATTAAAATGGCAAAATACATAATTCTGCTTAGTTTTTGACGGTGTAATATGGACTGTTTCAATACTTTCCACCTGCTCGAATGTATCAGAAAAATACTGGTAAAGTTCATGGCAGGTATATTGCTGGATTGGCAGACCGCTGCAGCGTTCAGGTCCGGTTTTCGAAAATGCACCAATAATCAATGCTCCTTTCCCAGCGATGGCCTTTTTTGCTACAGCAGCATATTGATCTCTTTCGTCTTCCCGGGTTAGAAAATGAAGACAGGCGCGGTCATGCCACAACTCATAGGATTCAACTGAGTCAAAATCCAGGACATCCGAAACCAGCCATTTTATTCTTTTGGCTCTCTTGCCTAATCGTTTTTTTGCTCTTTTGATCGCATTTTTTGAAACATCGAGTACGGTGATGTCTTCAAAGCCCAGGTCTACTAAATGATCTACAAACAAACTATCTCCCCCTCCAATATCAATTATTTTCGAACTTTTAGTCAATCCCAGCGAATTGATTAATTCCAGCGAAATTTTTGGGTTATCCTGATACCAACCTGTCTGATGGGGCATACTACTTTTATAGATTCCATCCCAAAATGACTTCCTATTAATCCCTATCTCTTCTGTTTTGGTCATCTTCTTACCGCTACTGATTTATTGAATTTGAGGCAGGGCAACTACATGGGCATGCACTTCGACACCATCCATAGTAACTTCCAGCCTTTTATCATACATTTTTATACCTTTTACGTCATTTAGCTTTCCTTTTTTCGATATGGCCTTCACGCCGTAAAAAACACCGGAATCATCGACCGCTTTTATGTGTACGATATACCCTGATTTTCGTACGCCTTTTACAGCTAAATAGTTACCGCTTTTGTCAATAGCCATTACAGCATATGTTTTACCGCTGGAAGCAATGGCAACAACTGGTTTGTATTCCTCCTCACTTACAAGCACCTTCACAGGGAGCATCTCTCCTTTTACAAAAGATTTAACATCCATAATGTATCGCTGGTTTGAATTTTCCAAGGCTTTAACATCATATCTATTTCCCCGATCATCAATGGCTTTAACATCCATGGTATACCCCTCAGGATGCATCGCTTTTATATGCCAAACAATTTCCTGAGAAATTGTATCAATAGTCCTCTCTGTGTGGTCTCCTTTTTGAGCATTTCCAATCCCAATAAAAAGTAATGACACCAATGGTAGTATTATTTTTAGTCTTCTCATCATCAGAATATTAAAATATAAACAAATGTACATACAAGAAATCACGCCTACTATGACTTTGGTTAGCTTTTAACCCGAAACTGTTTTACTGAGTTTAGTCCATAAAAAAACCTCAATTAACTTGAGGTTTATCATATGAAACAGCTGTTAATTAATTTACTGAAATACTTGAAATCATGTCATCATCTTCACCCGCTTTTACACTTTCAACATATCTTTTTCTTAAGACTTTTATTTCTGTATTTTTTTCGCCATTCTCCATAAAATACTTATAAGCTAAAAGACTATCCATATTCGCTCTGTTAAGTTTTTTCTTCAACAAACGACTGGCAATGGCATTATTGAATTTATAATAAGTTTTACTATACAAAATGGTTTGTCCTTTAAAATTACGTCTTAAGCCAAAGGTAACCTGCATCTTTTTTATAGGGAAATTTTCTGATTCATACACTTCATAGGTATAGTAAACACCATCGATTAAATGAATGATTCTTTCCTTGTTAATAATATTATTTACTCCATCGGGAATCTGAATTTCTCTTTCAGAACCCACAGCCGCTTCTTCCGCACTTCCGTTGATGGCAAACGAGTCATCGATCGTCGCATGGAAACTACTTACATTACCAAAGGCCGTTAGTATTCTCCAAACTTCTTCCGGTGAATTATTCACGATCACTTTGTTTTCGAAAAATTTCATTTTTTCGCCATCAATAATGTCCTGGGCGGACATCTGTGTCACTGCCATTATCACGAGCAGCAATAGCCAACGGGGGTTAATTTTTACTAATTTTTTCATCGTTTCATTTTTAGGGGGTCTTATGAAACAAATTTCTTGTTTTATTCTCTAGACGCTTTTATTAATTAGGCCAATTGCTTGACCGATTGGTTCATTCTATATTCTGATGGCGATATGCCGTATTTTTTTTTGAAACTTCGAGAAAAATGTGCCACATCATTAAAACCGGAATCATAACAAATACTGCTGACGTTCTTTGTTGATCCTATTAATAGATTGGCTGCCTTTTCGAGCTTTTTACTTTTTAAATAACTCGCGGTACTCTCCTTATAAATCTCTTTGAATTTTCTTTTAAAGCTTGATAAGCTGTGATTGCTCAACATCGCTAATTCTGTCACACTAATATCATCGTACAAATGCGACTCCACCACCTCTCTGATGGAATAACTTTGTGGAGAAAACAGTTTAGACAATATCCTTTTAACGTCTGGTGCATTCTTGGTATGCATCAAAAGCATAAAGAGTTCTTTGATCTTTAAAACCAATAACTCTTCCGTAGCCAGATCAGGGTTCTCGAAATAAAACAGGATGCTATCAATATATTTGATCAAAAGAGAATTATCCTTGATTTTAGGTAAATTCGTTGTTACTTTTACCTCGGGACCTTGTTTTAAAAAAGAAGGGGTTTCATTCGCATAAATTTCTTTCAACACTTCGGGCAACAAGTGAATCACCATGGTATGGTAATTTGAATCGCCTTCGTTAATGTGAATTTTTCCCAGATAATTTCCGCATTTCAAAAGTACGGCCTCCTGAGAATTGATATGTACCATCTCTGTAGGTGACAATACAGAACCAGAACCCTCAATCACAAAAATAAAACAAGCTTCGTCCTCCATCGGATTCGGCAAGTTTACCGGAGGCTTTACAATTGCTTTCTCAAACAACTGTTTCCCAAATAATTCAAGCGATTTATGTTCTATGATCATTTTAATGAGGTTTCTTTAGTCTATATATAAAAAGACGTCCTTACCCCATTTAAGTTACAACGAAAAAAGCAATAAACCTTAAAATTAACATTTATTTAATGTTTGAAGCCGTTTGTTAAGGAACCCTTATGAAACGTAACAAAGATTTTACGATCTAAGAAAATTCAGGTTAATTTTCATAAATATCGATATATTTTTGATCCAGCTCAGGTGAGTCTTTGTATTTAACACGCAGCTCTTCAAGTGCTGTATGCAATTCCTTTACCTTATCAGCATAGGCCGGATCGTTATAGACATTGTTCATCTCCTGAGGATCTTTTAACCTGTCATAAAGTTCCCATTCATCCACATCATAATAAAAATGAATTAACTTAAATTCCTTGGTAACAATAGCATAATGCCTTTTTACCATATGTACGGATGGATACTCATAATAATGATAATACACCGCTTCTCTGGACCAGGAAGCAGTATCTCCTTTTAATAAAGGAATTAAGCTTTCACCCTGCATATCTTCTGGTGCGGTAATGCCAGCTGCCTCTAAAAAGGTTTGGGCAAAATCAAGATTTTGAACCATTTCATCGTTGGTAGTGCCTGCTTTGATCTGGTGCGGCCACCGAATCAATAAAGGGGTTTTGAATGATTCATCATATACAAATCTCTTATCAAACCAACCATGTTCTCCGAGATAAAAGCCCTGATCAGAGGTATAGATCACAATCGTATTTTCGGCCAGGCCGCTCTCATCCAGGTAATCCAGCACCCGACCTACATTTTCATCAACCGATGAAATCGTGCCCAAATAATCCTGCATATACCGCTGGTATTTCCAGCGCATTTTATCCTCCTTGCTCATCTCAGGCCAATTATTTTTAAAGTCCTGATTAATGCTATCCAACACTATATCGTATAATTTCTTCTGCTCAGCATTTGCTCTGTCATAGGGTCCGTAAAATCCATTTTTGTACTCTTCAACCACGGGCAGCACATGATTCATTTCTTCAATAGTTTCAGGTCTGACCTTACTGTCGTGATTGTACATCATGTGTTCATATAAATTCATCTCTGCTGTTTTCGCTGCCGTTCCTCGGTTCTTATAATCATCAAACAAGGATTCAGGTTCAGGAAATGTCATTTTACTAAATTCAGCAAATTTTTCGGGACTTGGCCACCATGGTCTATGCGGAGCCTTATGCAAATACATCATCATAAACGGCTTCTCCTTATCACGCTTCTCTTTTAACCACTTCAGGCTCAAATCAGTAATGATATCCGTAACATATCCCGTAATGGTTGTATCCCCTCTCGGAGTAATAAGGTCCGGATTGATATAATGGCCCTGACCAGGTAGAATCATAAACTCATCGACTCCTTTGGGATTATTTCCAAAATGAAGCTTTCCGAACATGGCGGTCTGATATCCTGCCTCCTGAAAAAGTTGAGGAAAGGTAACCTGTGTTGTATCAAAGGGCATTTTATTATCAATTTTACCATTTAAATGCGTGTGTTTTCCTGTCAGTATGGTCGCTCGTGAGGGTGCACAAATGGAATTTGATACACAGGCATTGCTAAATAACATTCCTTCCTCTGCAATTCGATCAATATGAGGTGTTTGAATTAAATGATCAGAATAGGCGCTGATGGCTTGATAGGCGTGATCATCTGACATAATAAATAAAATATTCGGCCTTTGATCAACTTCCTGCTTCTTTTCAGCACATGACACCATGAATGAGAAAATAAAAACGGCTATAAGAATTCGCTTCATTTGATTTGAGTTTAATTTAAGGTGACCCCTGATATACCAGCTAAGAGGAGTCCCAGGATCAAATATAAAGAAATCTACCATCTGGCGAATACAATCAAATCTATAGTTTTAACATAATTTTAAAACTTGAGGTTTAAACCAATATTAAAATGTACGGTCCTAGAAGAAAATAAAATAAACAATTATGAAAAATTTAATGATAGCCTTGTTTCTCACTGCCTCCGCATTGGCATTTGGACAAAATGAAAAAAAGAAAATGAAAATGGACCATGAATTCACCACTGAACAAATGGCCATCTTAAAAACCAAGAAAATGGCACTTGCGCTGGATTTGTCATCGAACCAACAGGATCAAATGCTGACCTTACATAAAAATTGGATCGAAGAAAAGATGGCTAGAAAAGAAGCACATAAATCACTTGACAAAGCCGATATGAGTTCTGATCAAAAGTTTGAAATGATGAATCAGTCCTTGGATAGAAAAATGGCGCAACAAGAGCAAATAAAAAAGATTCTCGATAAGGACCAGTACGAAATGTGGAAAAAGCATTCAGTAAAAATGCATCACAAATCGAAAGGTAAAATGGCTCATAAAGAAACCAAAAGCCATAAAAGATAAAAAAATTGAGTTTAGATTAGTAGATTAATTTTGAGTTGGACAAACCGCCTGTAAAAGGGCGGTTTTCTATTTAGTGACCAATAACTTCATCCCAATGCTCAGCTCATTAGAATTAAGACCATTGATCCTTTTTAAATCATCTACAGATATGTTATTTCTTTTGGCAATAGAATACAGCGTATCACCTTTCACAACCGTAACAAATACATCATCATCTGTAATTACATTTTCAACAGGCTCCGGATCCCTACTCGCTATCTCTCTTGAACTGTCTCTTCTTTCTTCCTCTTCAAATTCAAAATCGCCGTCTTTGAGAAACTTTTTATACGCCTTCTGGTCCAAAACAAGATCATCGTATTTATACAATTCAAATGTTTCAATAAAGGAGATCAGTTTTTTGGGGTATTTTCTATCTGTAGCATATCCGGCCTTTTTTAATCCTTTAGCCCATGCTTTATAGTCATCTGGTCTTAAATCAAATAAGAATTCATAACGTCCCCTTCCTGTTAAAAATTTAGAATGGTCGTTGAAGGATCCTTCTGCAGAATCGTATTTTCTAAAACACTCTCCTTTTTTATCATCATCATGATATACTTTTTTACCCTTCCAGCCTGAATGACATTTAATCCCGAAATGATTGTTGGATTTCTTGGCAAGGGTACTCAGTCCATTCCCGGATTCTAAGATTCCTTGCGCCAATGTAATACTTGCAGGAATCTTATACTTTTCCATCTTATCAATGGCTATATTCTTATAAGTACCAATATAGGCAATGGTAAAATCATTGACCTTTCCTTTATTTTCCTTTTTAAAACTAGTAAATACCTGGTCACTTTCCGACATTAAATAGGCTTCTCTGGTGTCGATGGGCTTTTTCTTGGATTTATTAGAAGTTGATCTCTTGCTTCCACAGGAAGCAACAACAAACACAACTGCAACTAGTAGTGATAATTTTCTCAGATTACTCATACGTTTATTAAAGGTAATTTCTTGTTTAATAATCGTTGATTCATACCTTCAATTCCTTGAAGTCCTCCAGTATGAATCATCAATATGGAACTATTTCTATTAAAAAAATCTTTCTGGACCAGGTCCATGATACCGAACATCATTTTTCCGGTATAGATTGGATCTAAAGGTATGGTAGTTTGCTGATTAAAATCGTTGATAAAACTAATCAATTTTTCGTTTACTTTGGCATAACCGCCAAAATGATAATCATCCATCAATTTCCAATTCTTATGGCCAGCGGTTTTTTCTTTGATTTCAGCTTCTAAAAATCCTCCCTTTAAACTGGGAAAGCCAAGTACTTTTTGATGGTCAGCAGCTTTTCTAATCAGGCCGGAAATGGTTCCGCCAGTGCCAATCGCCACACAAATAAAATCAAATTGTTCATCTTCAGCCGTCATTATTTCTTCACATCCTTTGATGGCTAATTCATTGGTTCCTCCCTCTGGAATCAAATAAAAATCTCCAAATTCTGCTTGTAACATCTGCACAAACTCTGCATTTTCTTTATTTCTATACGCTTCTCTACTAACAAAACTGAATTCCATCCCCTGGTCTTGTGCGAATCGCAAGGTGGGATTATGTGCCAATGTTTTATTTAAATCCCAGGCCAATTCCTCTCCTCTAATAATACCAATTGTTTTAAAACCATGAGTACGGCCTGCATAGGACAAAGCACTAATATGATTTGAATAGGCCCCTCCAAAAGAAAGGAGTGTTTGCGCTCCTAAAATGGTAGCTTCTTTTAGATTATACTTTAATTTTCTATACTTATTACCTGAAATAAAAGGATGAATCTCATCTTCCCGCTTCACTGCAAGGGTCAGTCCTTTTTCTTCCAAAAGTGGGTGGTGAACGATCTGATTTCTGGGAATTTCCATAGGCTGTATGACTAGAGTCGAAATAAAAAAATTAATAAAATGTTACTTTATGATGCATAAAAAACAATTTTATGCCGACCTCGATGTCTTTCGTGATGAAGTTGTGATATTTCACTATTTTTGCCGAATTAGAAACCTGATTTTAGCGAAAACCAGCTAAAATATGTAAGAAAATCAATTTTGCTCTATGCAATTTAGCAATAATAAATTAGAACCTGAAGACTTTTATTACAGTAAGGAAGGATATAAAGTTTTCACAGAAAAGTACCATCTGAAAAGAGGATATTGTTGCAAAAACAACTGCAGACATTGCCCTTATGGATTTGACCCAAAAAATCCTCAATAGCTGCAGCCAAGCTCAACCTGCTGATATGTAGCGTATTAAACCCCAACAGGTTCAATTCCAAATTTCTTTAATCACTTTGTTTGGTACGATTTTTGATACTATAGTCCTAGATGCGCTCCAGCTAAAATCGTTCCTATGAAGAATATTTACTTTTTGGTTTCTATCCTGTTCTTAATGGTCGTTTACGCCTGTTCTTCGGTTGAAGTTTACTCAGATTATGACAAAGCAACTGACTTCACAGGATTTAAAACATATGCGTTTTATAAAAAAGGAATTGACAGGGTTGAAATTTCAGATCTTGATAAAAAAAGAATTTTACGCGCCATTGAGAGAGAATTGAAAGCCAAGGGAATGGTCTTATCTGACAACCCGGACTTACTTGTCAATATTTTTACAAAATCCCGAGAAAAAATAGATGTCTACAACAACAGTTATTACGGTTGGTATCCCTGGTATTATGGTTATGGAGGCTATTACGGACCTGGATATGGATTTGGCTACACCAATGTATCCAGCTCTACAGAAGGCACCCTCTTTATTGACTTAATTGATGCCAGAAAAAAAGAGCTGGCCTGGCAGGGAATCGGTGTTGGAATTCTGTCTTATTATAAAGATGTAGATAAGAAAGAAGCCCGAATTAACGAGTTTGTTACCCATATTATGACTCAATACCCACCTCAGTTAGAAGTTAAATAAGTCCACTTACATCGTTGAAAGCTCTCTGGATCATATTTGATCTATTTGCTCCTGCACTTCTTCCCAGGACGACATCAATTCTTCAAGACGCGTTTTTCGCTGCTCATAATCTTTAAAAAACTGTTGATTTTCTTGGAGCTGTTCAAAGTTTTTAGCAATTTCGATATCATCAGTGCTGATTCTTTTTTCCAAATCTGATATTTCTGATTCTATTTTACTCAACCTGTTTTGAAGCTTCTTTTTTTGCTTTTGATCAACATGATCTTGTTTTCCACTTTTTGAAGTACTCACCGAAGATTTTTCTTTTTTTGAACGCATCTCCACTGCTCGCATATCTTCTAATTCGTGTTGCTCAAGAAAATAATTGATATCTCCTAAATATTGTTTGATGCCTCCTTCTCTAAAAGAAAAAACAGTGGAAGCCAGATCTTGTAAAAAATCCCTGTCATGAGACACAAGAATCAAAGTTCCGTCAAAATGCTTCAATGCTTTTTTAAGGACATTTTTCGAGGCTATATCAAGGTGATTGGTTGGCTCATCCATGATCAGAACATTGAACGGATGCAACAGCATCTTACACAAGGCCAAACGATTCCTTTCTCCACCAGACAATACCTTGACCTTTTTCTCAACGTCATCTCCTCTGAAAAGAAATGAACCCAGCATGTCACGCACCTTTATCCGGTTGCCATCTGTTGCCTCATTCTCCATGGTCTCCAAAACCGTTAATTCACCATCCAAATATTCAGACTGATTCTGAGCGAAATAACCAATCTGAACATTGTGACCTAGTTTTAGCATTCCATCATAATCGATTTCTCCTACCATAATTTTGGCAAGTGTAGATTTTCCTTGCCCGTTCTGACCAACAAAGGCAATTTTACTGCCTCGTTCGATCAGCATATTTACATCTTCCAACACCTGGTTTTCCCCGTAATTCTTAGCAACTTCCTCAGCTTCTACAACTACTTTCCCGGGTGTAACCGACATAGGAAATCGAACATTCATCACCGCATTGTCATCCACATCAACTTCTATCCGTTCTACACGGTTTAATTTTTTGATAAGAGATTGTGCCATGGAAGCCTTGTTTGCTTTGGCTCTGAATTTTTCAATCAATTGTTCGGTATGCTTGATTTCTTTTTCCTGGTTCTTTTGTGCCTGAAGCTGCTTTTCTTTTATCTCATTTCTCAACAAGAGATATTGAGAATATGGTTTTTTATAATCGTAGATCTGTCCCAAAGAAATCTCAATCGTTCTGTTGGTAACATTGTCCAAAAACATTTTATCGTGAGATACCATCATGATAGCTCCACTAAAACCTTTTAAAAAGTTCTCAAACCATATGATTGATTCAATATCCAAATGGTTTGTTGGCTCATCCAATAAAAGAATATCATGGTTCTGCAAAAGTAATTTGGCCAACTCAATCCTCATTCTCCATCCTCCGGAAAAGGTGTCGGTCTTCTGGTGAAGGTTCTCTTGCTTAAATCCTAATCCCGCAAGTATCTTTTCTGTTTCACCCTGATAATTATACCCTCCAATCAATTCATAGCGGTGTGACAATTCATCAAGGTCATGCATTAAATTATGATAGTATTCGCTTTCATAATCCGTCCTCTCTGCCAATTGCGTATTGACATTTTCCAGTTTCTTTTCAATAGATTTTATTTCCTTAAAAGCTTGATAGGCTTCTTCAATAACTGTCCTGCCCTCCTCAAAATCGATGTCCTGCTTGAGGAATCCCAGGCTAATATCTTTGTCAAAGGCCATTGAACCCCGATCGTATTCCTGTTCACCAGCCACAATTTTTAACAAGGTGGACTTACCAGCTCCATTTTTTCCAACCAATCCGATTCGATCTCCTGCATTTAATTTAAAAGTAATTCCCGAAAACAATTCTTCTCCTGAAAATGAAACGGTAATATCGTGGGCATTCAGCATTATTCTATCTTAAAAATTTATCTTTGCAAAAGTAATTGAATATAGTGAATCTACAATGCTCAAAAAAGGCTCAAAATTATATAGCATATTTAATAACAAATGTCCTCAATGTCAGGAGGGTGACTTCTTTGAACACAGTTGTACCATTCATTTAAAAAAGAATTTACAAACTCATGAAACCTGCACTTCATGCGGATTGAGATATATGATTGAACCCTCTTTTTTCTATGGCGCCATGTATGTCTCTTATGGACTTACTGTGGGAATGGCTGTGGCCATATTCATTATATGTTATATGTTAGGTTTAGGCCTGCTCAGTTCTTTTGCGGCCATTGTGATCATTTTACTGGTACTTACGCCTTTAACGATGAGGGTTTCAAGACTACTATACATCAACTTGTTTGTGCATTATTCAAAAGAAACCAACTAGAGTTTCGATTTAAACCTTGTGATATCAATATCTTTATCTAAAGCGACGTTGTTTTCTAAATACTGAAATAACTTTTTGGCCATTAAGGGTGCAATCATGACACCTCGGGTACCTAAGCCGTTCAACACAGCCAATCTCGAATTGTCAGGATGAACTCCTATTAAAGGACGTCTGTCTCCGGTGGTCGGTCTGACTCCTGCTTCATGATCTACCACCTCATAAGGACAATTAATAACCGTTCTTAATTTCTCTTCCAGCTCTTTTTTCCCTTCCTCTGTGGGTTCATTGCTTTTGTCCGACCAGTTAAAAGTAGCACCCACCTTATATAGATCGTCGCCTAAGGGCATTATAAATACTGCCGACTTAATGACTTCATTCAATTTTAAATCCGGCGCATGGATGGTAATCAATTCTCCTTTTGTGCCATTGAGAGGCAACTTATTAAAAAATCGGTTCTGTCGTAAGCCGTTCCCTTCGCAAAACACAATCCGCTCAGCTTGAAAATTCAGGTATTCCACATGGCTGTCCCAGGTAATCACATTCTCATGTCTAAAGGTGGCATCAATCAAACAATCCTCCTCTTTTAAATGTTCACGATAGGCCTTAACCAAGTCTTTGACTTTTATTCTTCCGGTCTGATGTAATTTTCCGGCTTTATAGGGAGCGACGACAGCCTTTGAAGCCACATCTACCAATTCAGGATCCATAAACTCCTGCAAAGCCGGCTTATCACTCGCCACAAACCAATTATTTTGTTCTTCTATGCTTTTAAAAGTCCGGTAAATGGCGATGGCCTGATCGAAATTGGCTGCGAGTTTAGCTTCCAGATCTTTATAGAAGGGTATGGCAATTTGCAGTTGCTCTTTGGCATTCCAGACAGGCGTAAAACGTTTTAAAATAACAGGATTATACATACCTCCTGCCACTAGTGATGATGTTTGGGAACCGTTCTCAAAAACAACAAAGGATTTGTGCTGTTTCTTTAGTTCTTCAGCAAAGGCAATTCCGGCCAATCCCAAACCCACTATCATATAATCTACTTTATGTTTCGTCATACCCTTTGTTTTCGTTGTCAAAGATACTCTTTAGAAACGAATAAAACGTTTGAGGACACCGGAAGTGAGACCCATTCCTGTCATTCCTTTCCTCGCGATACTCACAAAAAAAGGCATAAAAAAAACCCCTACTTTACAGTAGAGGTTTTTTTCTTATTAACTCAGTAATTAGTAATTCCACATATCGAGCTCCCTATCTCGAATGTCTTCTTTAAGTTTATCTGATTCTAAAACTTGAAAAAGTGAATTTCCCTTTATATATTCTGCAACATCTCTGTTACCATAAATATTCTCTTCTCTGTAGATGATTGCGTTGAATCTTCTAGCATTCAGTAAGTGATCATAAGACAATGGATAAGCAGAATTCTTTTGATTGAAAACTTTCATATCATGTGTATTATATCTCGCTCCTGGATACCATACCCAGAACAACTCGATTAATTCGTCTTGTGATCCTTCACTATCGATGAAATTAACATCCGGAGCAACTGGAGCAACTCCAAGTAATCTGTACTTTAACTCGCCTTGACGCTTGTCAAAATACCATACTCCTTTAATTCTGAATCCTTCAATATCACCTGCTGTAATATCCCTTCTGTCAACATACTCGTCAGTAAGAATCTCACCAGCATTTAATCTCTCTATACCTGCATCTGAAGTATCAATTCTAGCCAATCTACCTGATATATCTTTAAGAGTTAGCTTATCTTCAAAATAAGAATCATCATATACGTCGATAATCTCTCCGCTTTTGATTCCTCTCAACAAGGTATCATATAATGATCTTCTCGTTGAACTGATATTACTCGTATCTACCGGGTAGTAAAATGGCATGTTGATTTTCTCGTTTAAATCTACATATTCCCAAACTACTTTTGACCATAAGATATCTCTGTCATCAATATACCCATAAGGTAGCGGTGTATCATTATCAGCAGCCAACTGCTCTGGAGTTTTCATTCCTACTTGCTCCGGAATCTTAGCATTCAGCAAATTTGCCTGTGCATTCATTGACCCTACTGATAGTAGACCGATTACTGCTATTATTAAACTTCTCAATTTCATAATTCTATATGGATTAATTTGTTATTTCAACATTTACTGGAGAAGCGTTTTTCAAGTAATATCCTGAATTCCCCACTAACTTTTGCTTGATATCAAAAATGATCACTACATCTCCTCTTCTCGCCTTGTTCAATACTCTGATTGCAGATGCATCAAATTTGTTTCCTCTTACGATTACAGTCGGCTGGCCTGGCACTTTGACACTAAAACCGGTTGTATTGATCTTAAGATCGAATACGAAATCTGGAAGCATTGAGCTAATCGTAGCTTTCTGCAAGGTACTTTTAGGCATTTTGATCATTCCATACTCACCTCTTACTGCTGCAACAGGGGCAGGGATATCTTTAATTCTAAATATCTGGCTGGAACTAATTGGCGTTCCGTCAGGTAGTTTTGCACTTACGGTAATTTTTACCTCTCTACCTTTACCAGGAGCCATTGCGTATTTTCCAATACCTTTTATCTTTTTCAAACCTGGAGCACTTGCTTTTACAGCATTGTCAGCAACACCGGGTACAGATACAGTAATAGGGTTTTGAACACCTCTATATACCACATTCATTTTATCAGCAGAAATTACAGCACTGTTTGGTTTTGCAACAACAGCATAAGATGTTTCAACTGGAATTTCAACAGGCTTTCCATTTTCCATAAAAATGAACTTCCCTTTGATCTCGTTCTCACCTACATTCCCTGAAGGAAAGTCAAGAATTGCACCACCATCTTTAATATTAGTGATTTCCTTCCCGTTGATGACAACCTTTTCTGGCTTTAAAGAACCATCATATCTTCCTAAAACGATCTTTCCTTGAAAATTTTCGCCTTGTAAAGTAGCAGGCGCATTTGGAATCAAAATTGCCTGATAGTTATTCATACTAACATCACTGGCCATCTGACCTTGCAACATATTACCTAATACTTCCGATTCAGTCGTTTTAATATCCGCCTGGATTTGAGTCATCTTGGTGATTGAAGCTACTAAAGGAAATCCTTTGTAGTTATAATCCAACCAGAAAATCTCTTTTCCTTCTCTGTTTGTCACCTTCTCGGTAGAAAATCTTGAGGCAACATCATTTTTGATGTTCTCACTTCCTTCTCCCATTACGGCTCCAATTTCAGTTCTAAATGCATCCATTTTATCAACGAATTCCTGACCAGCTTCCTGATACACACCATCGTTTCCTTTAAAAAACTTGGCATCCAAAAATTTTCCTGAATCCATGGTCTCATAATCTGTTGGATCATCTACCGTGGCCTTCATTTCTTCTTTGATACCTTCGATGTAGGCATTGTATTCAGTTGAAAGCTGCTGAATTTTTTTCGCTTTTGCATTCTCATCGCTGTACTTTTCACTTTGTTCTACAGCTTTAAGCGCTAGATCTTCATAAGATCTTGTGTTCCTGGTCGTTGCAGCATCATTAGCGGCTACCAGTTTGTTGTCCATTAATCCAAAGGCTTGTAAAACTTCTTTTGACATATTCATTGCCAACATAGCGATGAAAATCAAATACATCAAGTTAATCATTTTCTGCCTTGGTGATTGCTTACCTCCTGCCATTTCTAATAGTTTTTATAGGGTTAATAATTGGTTGTTAAAAGAATTATTACTCTATGAATCTCTATTAGACATAGCAGATAACATACCTCCATATACTCCATTCAATGAAGATAGGTTTGTAGCTAAGGACTCCATTTGTTCCTTTAATCGTTCAGCGTTATCCAAAGTTTCCTGATTCAAGGAAGCCTGACGCTCAGCGTTTTCTTTCTGAATAATATACATACTATTCAATGATTCTAATTCAATGGCGGCAACTGATAACTGCTCTGCATATCTGTTTGACGCTGCGATAGAATCTGTAGCTGGTTTCATACCTTCTGCTGCACCGGCAAAGCTGCTGATACTTTCAGATAATCTACCTATTTTTTCAGAATCCAAATTTGCTTCGTGTAAAAGATCATCTAACTTTTGAGATAATAATCCTTGAGCATCATTTGCTTCTTCTTTATCTTTTGCTGCTCCTCCAGCTAATTCTGGATAAACATTTGTCCAATCTAAATCTTCTTCAACAGGTTCGAAAGCTGATAATGCAAATACTGCTGCTTCTACGATCATACCAATTGTTAACATTTCTGTACCTCCTGGGAAGTGAGCAATCTTAAAAAGTGCTCCTAAAATTACTACTGCGGCTCCCAGAC
>NZ_JBPCUJ010000003.1:0-6534 GCF_051011215.1 Lutimonas sp. | reverse complement strand
AAAATTTAAATGAGTTAACGATGAGAAAAGGAATACATCCAGAAAATTATAGAATGGTAGCATTTAAAGACATGTCTAACGGAGATGTTTTTTTAACAAAATCTACTGCTAATTCAAAGGAGACTATTGATGTTGAAGGAATTGAATACCCATTGATCAAATTGGAAATCTCTCGTACTTCTCATCCATATTACACTGGTAAGATGAAATTAGTTGATACGGCTGGTAGAATTGATAAATTCAAGAACAAATACGCGAAGTTCAAAAAGTAATTTTTACTTTATAATTTATAAAAAAGTCCTTTTGTCATGCAAAAGGACTTTTTTTATTCATGGTATTCCATGAATTTTATCAACAATTCCGGGTAATTTTATCCACTAAATTAGGATTAGAAACATTAATTTTTAACTTTGTTTTAAGATTGAGTGCAATGCTTTGGCAAAGTATTTGATTTATCCCTCATAATAACTCCCCTCACATAACGTTAAATACATATACTTGAATAAGTACTATTCATTTATATCAAAATATTTAAAAGATTGAACCATGGAGATAAGCGAGGTAAAAGTTAGAAATGAATTTTTTGTGTCTGCTCTTTTTGTTGAGAGTACGATTACGGATTACCTGTCAGAAAAATTAAATATTTCTGATAGTATCAATTCTGAATTTCTTGGAAACCACCAAGCGGCACTTTCATTTAGTCAGAAAATAGATGCCCTGTTAGATTCAGTTAATTTTTCCATTATTGATAAAAGTAAAATATCGGTATTTAGAGAAATCTATCTTGAGTTTATGCAGAACAAAGAGGCGTCTACCCTAGAAGAAAGTTTTACATCTGCCGATAGCAATGATGACTTCTTATTGATCCTGTATCCTCAGAATGATTATCTTCCAAGAGAAGAGAAATTAATCAATGCTTCCTACCAATTGATTGGAGAGGTTTCTGAATTAGTAGCAGATCAAACTCAAAAGCCAGAAGTTAAAATGCCCAGAAGAAATAGATTCTTTAATTTGGACAATTTAAAAGTAGGCAAGTTCGCTACGTTGTTTTCATTTTTATTGATTTCTTAAAAAAACATAAAAACTATAAGTTAAAGATGACCTTTGCGGGTCATCTTTTTTTTTTGCTAAATTTGCAGTGATATGGGAAAAATATACCGACAAGCAGTTATGGCAGTCATCGTCAATGAGGAATCAAAGGTTCTAATTGGTTATTCTCCACGTGATAAAAGCTATAAATTTCCGCAAGGTGGTCTGGAAGCAAAGGAAAGTCTGCTCCAGGGAATTGAAAGAGAATTAATGGAAGAACTCGATTATCAATTATTCGACGATTACATACTTCAGGTATATGATGAAAAAGTAAGATATCCTTTTCCGCCGGATTGTCATCCTGTATACATGGGGCAAGAATTGTCGATTGTAAAAATAAAACACAGGCCGGAAGCAAATGTTTCACCTCAGGATGATGAGTTTGATGAATTACTCTGGATTCTCCCGGAAGAGTTGGAAACCTATAACTACGAATACCGATCTGATGCTTACAAACAAGCGCTGTTCATTTGTGGATTACTTTAAGCTTCCGGGCTTATGATATCAAATTCCAGTTGTAAGGGGTCTAATGCTGCTATTAAAACAGGGATCAGCTCCTTTCCATGTATTTCATAAAAGCTAGAAAAATTAGCCTGGCGTTCCTGCAGGCTTTGCTTTGGAAAAAGCTCATCTTGTAAAATCGTAATGCGGCTGACCAGTTCTTTGTATTTTCTTTTTTGAGCTCGTAATAACCTTTTTTCCAGGTGATCCAATCCATTCAGTTGTTTTTTCTCCTGAGCGAGAACAGCTCCTGTAAATGATTTATCGGTTTGATCGGACAAGTCTCTTAATTCGTCGAACATCTCTTTCAAAGCCTTCCGTTTCTCGGAAAAATCCAGGTTCAGATCCGAAATATCCTTGACTTTCATTTTGGTCAATTCATGCTGTTTTTTAAAAATATCACGGTCTGAGATATGCAGAGCTGTCATTTTTTTACGCTGCTTCTCGTTGATCAATAGTACTGAATTCCTTAAAAGCAAAATTGGAAAAGGCAGAGCAAAAGCAGTAAAAGTAGCCTTGAGTTGCATCCAATAAGCCATCTCACCCCCTCCTCCAATATAGGATAAGTTGGGTAAAATCACCTCCTGATATAAGGGACGAAGCAACACATTTGGACTAAATTTTTCCGGAGATTTTTGAAGCAGCTCCAAAAGTTCGGATGGAGAAAACACGAGATTCGTATTATTTACTTTATAAACCCCTTCTTCAAACACAAGTCTCTCTCTTAGAGCATTATCCAGGTAGAACAAATTAATCTCTCGGGGATTTACCTGAATTGGGTAAGCAACTCCCAGACGTTCATTGGTTTTTGTTACTTCTTTGAAACTCGTTTGATACAATAACTCTTCTTTTACATAGGGTACAAAAAGTCGCTTCAGATCTTTATCATCGCCATCAATAATCACAAGGCCATAGTCACCAAATAATTCATTTGCCAAAAATCTGGTGGCTTCGGTCAAGGTATCATGTTCCAAATAGGACCTTCGAAAAAGCACTCTTAGCTTCTCTGCATTTTTATTTGAACTCAATAGGCTATCAAATACATCATACACGGGCTGTATATCCTCGGTTAAAACCCTGCCAACTGCCCCCGACACCTGTTTATTCCATTGAATTTTTGTTCCCTTGTAGTTGAAAAAACAAATTTCTTCAAAATCATGATCCTCTGTTGCCATCCAATAGACTGGTACAAAATTCTTTTCTGGAAAATTCTTTTTCAACCGGGTCGCCAGATTGATGGTCGAAATAATTTTATATAAAAAATACAAGGGACCCGTAAACAGGTTTAATTGATGGCCTGTTGTTACGGTAAAGGTCGTATCCTCCTGAAGCAAATCAATATGCTTCTTACTGCGCTTAGAAAGTGAGAGACCCTTTGATTGATCAAGTAAACTGCTGTGCAATACCTGCCTTGATGCTGAAGTAAAGGATGCTGACTTTTCTTCTATTTGCCGGCCAAACCCATCAAGATCCGGAAAATTACCATAAAAATCACTGACCTGCCCATTTTGATCAAGGTAGTCTGACATGATTTTAGAAAAATAACCGGTATCTTGAAATTTAATGGTAGCCTTAGATTGTCCCAATGAATTGAAGTTTTTAGTAAAAATACACCTTTTTTAAACTTAAAAAAGAAGGTCCATTTTTTTTAACCAAGTTTTAAGACGAAATAGCAAACTGGCAATTACAAAAACCTCATTTAGCATTAGAAGAATTAGGAAGATCAGGACAACTTCGCAGGAACCCCATAAAGATCGAAATCAGTAGCTTCCGAAATCGTAATATCAATAAACTGACCGATTTGCAGGTAGTATTTACGCGCATCTACGATCACATTATTATCTACATCAGGACTGTCATATTCCGTGCGGCCAATAAAGTAATTTCCTTCTTTACGATCAAAAATACATTTAAAGGTTTTTCCAACCTTCTCCTGATTCAGATCAAAAGAAATCTGACCCTGAATCTCCATTAATTCAGACACTCGACGCTCTTTGATCTCTTCAGGCACATCATCCTGCAGCAAATAAGCATGGGTATTCTCCTCATGTGAATAGGCAAAAGAACCCATTCTTTCGAACTTGGTATTTTTTACAAATTCCTTCAACTCCTCAAATTGTGCTTCGGTTTCACCAGGATAGCCAGCAATAAGGGTTGTTCTGATGGCCATATCAGGCACTCTTTCTCGGAATTTCTTTATAAGGTCTATGGTTTTATCTGAACTGGTACCCCTTCTCATGGATTTGAGTAGTTCTGAGTTAATGTGCTGTAATGGAATATCTAAATAGTTACATACCTTGGGCTCTTCTCTCATTACATCGAGTACATCCAGTGGGAAACCCGTTGGGAAGGCATAGTGCAGACGAATCCATTCAATTCCCTCCACTTTCGCCAACTTTCTTAAAAGGTCAGCCAGAGCTCTTTTTTTATACAAATCCAAACCGTAATACGTCAAATCCTGAGCGATTAGAATCAATTCCTTCACCCCTTCAGCCGCTAATTTCTCAGTCTCTGTAACCAAACTCTCCATTGGAGTGGAAACATGCCCGCCACGCATTAAAGGTATCGCACAAAAGGAACAAGGCCTGTCACAACCTTCTGCTATTTTTAAATAAGCGTAGTGTTTGGGAGTTGTTGTGAGTCGCTCTCCTACTAACTCATGTTTATAATCCGCTTCCAGCGCTTTTAATAAGTTAGGTAAATCATGGGTACCGAAATACTGATCAACATCAGCGATTTCCTTTTCAAGATCGGGCTTGTATCGCTCACTCAAACAGCCTGTGACGAATACTTTATCAACAGTTCCTGCCTCTTTCTTATCTACATAATGTAAAATCGTATTCACTGATTCTTCCTTGGCTTTACCAATAAAACCACAGGTATTGATCACGACGATATTACCATCATCATTTTCATCTTCGTGAACTACATCTTTTTGATTGGCTTTCAATTGCCCCATCAAGACCTCGCTGTCATATACATTTTTGGAACAGCCCAGAGTAACGACATTAATTTTATTCTTTTTTGAAGTTTTTGTTCTCATAATCTAAGATCTAAGGGTCAATCAATTTTCAATTCTCATAATACATTTCACCCTTTTAATACCATGATCAGAAGGATTCGCTTTATGCTCTAGCGATTTCCTATTTAAAAAACGAATCTACAAACTCGACCTTATTGAATACCTGAAGATCGTCAATACCTTCTCCTACACCAATATATTTTACCGGAATCTGGAACTGATCTGAGATCCCAATAACAACACCTCCTTTGGCGGTTCCGTCAAGTTTGGTTACCGCTAAGGATGTTACTTCCGTTGCTTTGGTAAATTGCTTTGCCTGCTCGAAGGCATTTTGACCTGTCGACCCATCAAGAACCAACAATACTTCATCAGGTTTGTTATCGGATACTTTCTGCATGACTCTTTTGATCTTAGTCAATTCATTCATGAGATTCACCTTATTATGCAAACGCCCGGCAGTATCTATAATCACAACATCTGCATCTTGAGTCACGGCAGATTGAAGTGTATCAAAGGCCACGGATGCAGGATCACTCCCCATTTCTTGTCTCACCATTGGCACGTCTACGCGATCTGCCCACACCTGCAATTGATCAATAGCTGCTGCTCTAAAAGTATCTGCAGCACCCAAAACCACTTTAAGACCCTGTTTCTTAAACTGAGAAGCAAGCTTTCCAATGGTCGTGGTCTTACCCACTCCATTCACGCCTACAATCATGATCACATATGGTTTATTGCTATCCGCAGGAATTCCGAATTCAGTATCATTCCCCGTATTCGTCTTAGCCAATAAGGCAGCGATTTCTTCTCTTAAGATCTGATTTAATTCATCGGTTCCAAAATACTTATCCTTTGAAACTCGTTCTTCAATCTGTTCAATAATCTTTAAGGTTGTATCTACACCAACATCAGAAGAGACCAAAACCTCCTCAAGATTATCAAGAACGTCGTCATCTACTGTAGATTTACCAGCTACCGCCTTCGATAGCTTATTGAAGAAAGAAGTTTTAGATTTTTCTAATCCTTTATCTAGGGTCTCCTTTTTCTCCTTGGAAAATAAATTTTTGAACAAACTCATAATGAATGACTAATTGTTTTGTTTTTTTTAGCGATGACAAAGTTAACTAAAAATAAGGGGACTATCGTCAGGCTTAAAATGCAAAAAAGCTACCTTCCAAAAGAAAGTAGCTTTAAGTATATGATAATGAATAAGGTTTATTTCTTGCTCAAGAAATCATTAACCTTACCTGGATCCATAATGCTCTCAACAAATGTATAAGCCCCTGATTTTTCAGATCTTACCATTTTAATAGCTTTGGTCAATCTCTTTGACCCTGTTTGTAACGATGCTACTGATTTCTTTGCCATGACTCAATGTTTATTAGATCAATTCACCTAAAGTGAAAATCTTTAAATTATTTAATTTCTTTATGAACTGTCATTTTCTTCAAGATAGGATTGAATTTTTTAACTTCCAATCTATCAGGAGTATTCTTCTTATTCTTCGTTGTAATATAACGAGAAGTCCCAGGCTGTCCTGAAGCTTTGTGCTCAGTACATTCTAAAATAACCTGTATTCTATTTCCTTTACTCTTTGCCATCTCTTATTATTTTTTTAAATAACCATTAGCTCTAGCCTCTGCAATCACAGCTTCAACACCTTTTTTATTGATGTTCTTCAAAGCTCTGGTAGAAACTTTTAACGTTACCCATTTATCTTCAGCTGGTAAATAAAAACGTTTTTTTACCAAATTTACTTTGAATTTTCTTTTCGTTCTATTCAAAGCGTGAGATACGTTGTTTCCAACCATTGCTCTCTTGCCCGTTAACTCACATACTCTTGACATTTCCTGACTGTTTTAATTCTTATTTCAAAACGAGGTGCAAAATTAAATATTCTTTCCTAATCTCACAAACTATTT
>NZ_JBPCUJ010000002.1:0-11429 GCF_051011215.1 Lutimonas sp. | reverse complement strand
ATTTCAAGCGACCTTATGGCCATTGATATCAGACAGGCTTTATTTCATTTAGGTGAGATCACCGGAGAAATCACTACCGATGATCTGTTAGGGAACATTTTTGCGAACTTCTGTATTGGAAAGTAAGTCACTTTATATTTTAAATCGCTTGCAGTCCGCCCCTGAATACCTTTGCGATTTATCAGACTGATTCATATCAATTAATTCATTGATCCCCGTCAATGCATAGTAGAACTTATTTTTCTACTTTATCTCATTAACATTAAAAGGGATCAAGATGAAAAAAATACTTTTTGCTACAGACTTTTCTTCGAACGCTAACAAGGCTTTTTGCTTTGCTTTAAATCTGGCCGAAAAACATCAGGCTGAATTGGTTCTGGTACATGTTTATGATGTACCAACCGTATGGACCTATCCAAATACTTATAACTTATCGGAAATGAAAATGCATACTCTCAAAAGCTGGGAGCGCTCCTTAGAAGAATTTTATGACCATTATGAAACCGGCATCAAAGCCTCCTATGTTGCTATAGAACATCCTTCTGTAGTGAGAGGAATTTTAAAGGCCATTAAAGAGTATGAACCTGAAGTCGTTGTGACTGGTACCCGAGGGAAAAACACCTTGAAAGAAGTGATTCTGGGAGGTACTACCAAGGCGCTGGTTGAACAGTCTCCAATTCCTGTGATGGCTGTTCCGGAATTTGCCGATCAGCATGGCTATGAGAAAATTTTATATGCTTCCGATTTCCAGGAAGTCGACCTTAGGGCCATTGAAAAGCTCGTAGAATTTGTGAGCCCTTATCAGCCTGAGATTAAAATTTTACACATGAATCTTGACAATGAATTCAGGGGCGTAGAAAAAATGGAATGGTTTAAAGAATTGGTATTAGACACCATAGACTATAAACATTTCACATTTGAGTTACTCTATTCAGAGGACCTGTTCCAATCACTTTATAAGTATATGGCCGAAGATGATTATGATCTTTTGGTGATGCTTGAAAAGAAACGCAGCGGCATAATGGATCAACTGTTCCATGAAGATCTTGTAAAGAAAATGGAATTCCGAACATGGATACCTCTATTGAGTTATAATGAGAATTTTTTACGTGTTTTTTCTGAGATTGATTTTCGGGAAAAAGATGTTATTAAACAGTAGGAAGCTTTGTTTCAAATATCTTTTACATTCATGAAAAAGAACCAAAAGATCCAGGCTTTTATTCGAAACTAAATTGATGGTTATAAAGGAACTTCGAGATTCGGAGTTCCTTATTCTTTATTCAAAAATCTCTAGTTTCCAATCTGAATCTGATAATTGGTGAACTACCAGGGAGATTTTCTAATTATGACTGCTTTCCAAATAGTGTTTTCTGATGACGTCATTGCCAAAATCACCGTCAAAATCGCGCCAGACGGTATGGATATGATTGGCACTGCTGATGGTATTGTCAAATTCAATTAGAAAGGATTTCCCTTGAATGCGGTAATAATGTCCCTTACCCATCTCCGTGGCTCCTGCCCATCCGAACCTGATCTCAGCTAGTTTTTCCTGTTCAATTTCCTTCATGCGTTTAGCAGCAATATCTTCGGGCATGGCCGACAGGTATACTTGAATGAGTTTTAGTAAATGATCTTGCTGGTCTTTTTTCAATTCTGAATACTTGATACCCACCGGACGCAAAGGACCGACTTCGGTGGCATTGGAGGTCACTATTTCAAAATACGATCTATTACTAAAAATCGTTTTGACACGTTGGTTGGAATCCATAGAATTCAGCAGCTCAAAAGCAATATCTTCCTCAGCTTCCAGGGGGCGTTCTCCTTTTCTTTTCCCAACAGGTATGGTTGCCGGATTGGCGCCAATAAAACGAGGTGTCATGCTCACATGTTTATCTGTGATGGTAAAATTCAAGGACAGATGATGTCCTTCAAAAGACCAGGCCCATAGTTTGTCTTTGGACGGATCACCATAGATGGCTACAAAAAACTTGTCAGGATCTCTAAACCCCTTGTCCTGCCCCATCTCGACCAGCACATTTTCCAGGTCGATAATACCGAGGATTTTTTTAAATCCAGCCTCACTTACATGGTCATGAAGTAAGATAAATACCAGTTCTTTTTGTTGCTGTGTAAGGTCTTTTAACCAGATTCCTTTCCTCGGCCACATCTTGCCAGGAAGGAAATGCCATATATCACGGCTCTTGTCATCAAATGACATTTGCACTTTCTCAAGCTGCTCCTGATCAAGTGATTGTAAAAAGTCTGTTACCGGTGATTTGCTGGTGTAGGTAAACGCTGCCACTGCCAAGGACAACATAAGTATCAAAGCGAAGGTGATTTTATTTATTTTCATAGAAACCAAATGTATCAATCCTTCCTATAAATTAAAACTCATTTTGTACGAAAGGGTAGAATTATTGTCCGAAGGTATCTTTTGGATGTGTTAAGGGATTTGGAGCAATGGAAAGAATCAAAAATTAAGTACCGTTGGAAAAGGCCTGTTACGCTTATTCAATTCATCTGAAACAATAGGAATCAATTCGTTAGATTTTAGAGTCATTAAAAACTCAAAAAAAATCGGGGCGCTGTTCAAGGCCCCGATCTTAAAATATTATTAGGCGGTTTGCGCCTCTTCTGATGCAGCTACAGCCAAGCTATAAATCACTAGTCCGAAACCTATTTTATTAATGGCATCTCCGATATTATATACGACATCCATGGCAAGTCCTCCAAAAAGACTTTCGTACCACCCGGGTGTTCCGGCCATGTATCCCAAGGGGTAAATAGCCCATCCTACCAAGACAAACCAACACAGCATTTTGTGAGTCTTCAATATGTTCCCACCTGCTTTTACTGCCAATTTTTTGGCTGATCCCAACCAAATTTCATAGACAATGGCAAAATAAGCGATCCCTGAGATAAAGCCCCAAAGCGCCGCACTGTCTCTATAGACAGATTCTCCAAGATAACCCGTAATCAACATAACGACAGATAGAAAGATCAATCTCCACATCAGCGATGTTTTCGCTCCGGCTACTTTCAGTATGAGATAGAACTCCACACACATCAAGGGTACTGTGAGAATCCAGTCCACATACCTGAAAAATGTAGGTGATTCAGCATTTGAAATCCAATAATCCCGCATGTACCAATAATGTACGGCAGCAATAAAAGTTATTAATCCTGAAACCAGGATTGATGTTCTCCACTTCTTGTCAAATCCATTCATTGAAAGGAAAAAGAAAGCCGAGGCGGCCATCATGGCCATTGCTCCGACAAAGAAGGTAAATCCGACATAATCGTCAGCAGCCATCGGAGGCATCTGACTCATAAAAATATTTAGTGTTGTCATAATGTAATTATTTTTTGTCTAACAAATATACTAAAAACTTAAACAAAAATGTTATAAATCCATATTTTGTTTATATTTGCTTACAAATACTTAGACAAAATGACCAGATCATTGCCCAACATAAAGTTATTGGTTACCTTCTTTTTACTGTGGACCACCACGGTGATAGACGTACATACCGAGGCATATCTGGCCTATATCATGATCCTTACCGTCGGTATTTTACATGGCTCCAATGATATTGAATTGCTATTCGGGTCTTTTAACCTGAAACGGAAGCAAACCTTTCAGGTAATAGCGCTCTATATAGGTATGATTTTGTTGACCGTACTTCTTTTTTATTTTATTCCAAGCATCACGTTGGGTATTTTTATCCTCTTTAGTGCCTATCATTTTGGTGAACAGCATTTTGTTAAGAAAGTGAGATCAAAGCGTTTGACCAAAGAACTTTTTTATCTCTCTTACGGTATGATGATCTTATCAATGTTGTTCTTTTTAAATGAAACCGAAGTTATATTGATCATTTCTCAAATAACAGGCCTTGTACTTTCTTCGCTCCTCTTCTCTGCAGGGTTGATCGTATCGATTTGTCTGACTTGTATTTTTGGTACCCTATTGTTTTTTGAGAAAAAATTAAAGACCAGCTTGGTACGCGAGGTTTTCCTACTCCTTATTTTTTATATCATCTTTCAATTTGCCACTGTTTTATGGGCATTCGCCATCTACTTTATTGTTTGGCATGCCTATCCCTCTATCATGGATCAAATCAGCGTCTTAAAAAGTAGCATGAAAGCATTCAGTCTTAAACAGTATATCAAAACTTCTTTTATTTACTGGTTGATTTCGGTGACCGGTATTGGCGTATTATTTCTGCTGACCTCAGAAATGCCTGAATTATTCAATGCCCTCTTTTTTACATTCATCGCAGCTATCAGCTTTCCACATATTTATGTGATCAGAAAAATGAACAGTAATCAGGAAGGGAGCTAAAATTACTTGATCAACTCTTCAATCCCTGCCTCGCCGTCAGGCAGGTCCAATCTAAATTCTTTATATTTATATCTCAACTATCAAACAATGATTCCTTTCTTCCGAAAACTCAGAAAAAAAATGGCAGACGATAACCGACCATTAAAATATGCTCGCTATGCCGTGGGTGAAATAATTCTTGTAGTTATAGGGATTTTGATTGCACTGTATATCAATAATTGGAATGAAGAACGAAAAGACAAAGAATTGTTGAAAGAAGATCTGGTCGCTTTAAAACTTGATTTGAATGAAAACCTGGGGGCTTTGAATTATGTACGAGAATCAGAACTTTTTAGATTCTATTCTATGGAAAAACTTTTAACCTTAGTAAATGCATCGCCTTTAAATATTGAATATACTGAAATTTTCAAAAAGGACTTTCCATATCAATCAAACTGGATTTATCAAAAGTCATTACCAACAGTTGCAGATGAAGAGTTTATTAATTTGGCTTTTTCCTGGTCAGGACGACATGTTCCTATAAACTTGATTACAGATACCATGGAGGAACTAAAAAGTACGGGGATGTATTCTAAAATTTCAAGTGTTGAACTCAAGAATGCCTTGAGTACTTATTACAAGATTGTTGAGTCTCATTTAGAAGAACATCTTTATACAAAAAATTATTTTATAGAAACAACTTGGGAGCTGTCCTTGTTAGACGATGGAATTACCTACGTAGATGTCTCTAAAATTGACAGCCCACTGCAATATATTCAGAATAACCCTACAAGAATTGGTCTTTTAAAAAACTTAACTGGATTGTCTCAGTGGAGAGTTCAGATGACACATGAAAGCATTGATCAATTAATGATAACGCTCGAATTAATCGATGAGGAAATAGCAAAACTTTAAGCATGATCCCATTCTTTAGAAAAATCCGTAAAAAAACGGCTGACGACAATCGACCTATAAAGTACGCCAGATATGCTATTGGTGAGATTGTACTTGTGGTAATCGGGATCTTGATCGCCTTACAGATCAATACCTGGAACGAGGACAGGAAGAGTAAAAAGGCTACCATGGTCTATATGGACAGATTGATCGATGATTTAAAATCTGATACACTAATGCTATCCGATCATATAGCGTCTGCTGTTCTCAAGAATCAATTTTGCAAAAAGGTCAAAAAGGTAGTTCATCACAACGAGATCATTCAAGATACCAATGCCTTTGTTATCCAGTTACAAGGGGTGGGAAGAGCGCTGAGACCGGCTGTAAGCACCAATACCATTGACGATTTAAAAAGCACAGGGAATTTGAAATTGGTCAAGGAAATTGAAATAACAAATTCCATCAGAAACTATTATAATTTTAGTCCAGAATGGTGGTTTGAACAATATACCGATCAATTGGTGAACGGCTACCTACCTATTGTGGTGGATGCCATCCCCATGCATATCCATGAAGAAATCTTAAGTCGCGAAAACATCCAGTTAACGCCTACTGCGGGTTATGTGGGAAAAAAGATCTCACATGTAAATGCTGAAGATCTTGAAGCTATTTTAACCTATTTACGGGCAGATGAAAATTTCGATTTTCAATTAAAACGGATTACACGATCGCACCTTGTACATGCCAGGTTACTCACCGGATTGAAGGATAATGCGGTTTCCTTATTGAATGATTTGGAGCAATGGAAGGCGTTGAAGGAATAAATTTAATTCTTTTTTCTGTCCTTTTACTCATCCATTTTCTATTTGAATTAAGGAATTCATAAATTAACAATCTCCAATCTCCAATCCCTGCCTTCCTCTCCTACTCATAATACTCAATCTCAGTCTCAGTACCCGGTGCACCCCAGTAGGATAGGCTGAACTTTTGTGGGTAGACTTCATCGTAGTTATAGTCTCTTTTTACAACTTCCGGATAACAGGCGTTGCATAAGGTATCTTTTATACTGGTAATGTTATTTTTTAAATAAGGGAAATAGAAGTCATCCGATGAAAACCGATCCGCGGCCCAATAACCGGCATCGTAAAATAAACTTATGAACCTTTGTAAATAAATCGATTTAAACTGATCATAATATGGATTGGTATAGTTATCATAGAAAATACGTATGCTGTATTTCAAAGAACCTTCCTTATCAAAATCTTCTACTTTAATCAGGTTACCGTTGCTATCGTATTCAAAGATGGTGTAGATTACCTGATCCTCAAATCCTAAGTCGTTTACCCTATCCAATCTGCTCACCTGCCCCTGACTGTTCAGTTGCAAAGTAACAGAAGTATTTTGATCCATGCCTATGGTACCGGTAGCAGATACAACATTACCATTATACGTCAGCTCATAATCAGATTCACCTTGAAAGCTATTGCTAAAACCAATCAATCTGTTTTGATTGTCATAGGTATAGAAGTAATCAGAACCATCATACTGCGGATCTTTGGTTTCATCTACCTGCATTTCAACTAAATTGTTGCTGCAATCATATACATAGGTATATTCAAAATTCCTTGAAAGCGAATTGCGGGTACGAGAAGACAGAAAGTTTAGTTCGTTATAGGAATAGCTGTTGATTACATCATTCGACCTGCTATCGGATTTCACAAAGCGTGTCATATTCACTTTATTCCGGTCTTCCTGACAATTCACGACTTCCTCAGGTTCTTCATTAGACGTACAGGAAAACATTAAAACACTTAAAAGCACTAGGGGGGAAATAATTTTTTTCATATAAATTAGATTAGACATTTTACAATAGCATAAGACTACAAAATTGTACGAGTGTTACTCTATCTGAGGATAATTTCTAATATATTTTAAAGCTTGGAAGGCAAGAGGTTCAGGGACTGTGGATTAGGTATCAACGAGGAAATCGCCGTTGTTCGAAAAATCCAGTCCATGCAGCATGTTGAAGGTTCGATAAAGAACTATTGAATTACAAAGGTATTTATCCAATCTCATCATGGTTTGGATCGGAAACGGTATATTTTATTTTCCTGCTCTTGAGTCAAGAACTTAGGACAAAAAAATCAATATCTCTTCACTTTCCTTTCCCACTTGCTATCTTCCAAAAACTTCTTATAATTCCTGATATGCAACATATCATAAATAGCCTGCTCTTTGTCTTTACTATTCTCATAATAAGACTTACAGATCTCGTAGCCCACCCAATAGCCCAGGTCAGGATAACCGTCTTCTGACACAGTGCTGTAATTCGCGATCCAGTTGTTTGAACGGTTGTAATACATGTCTTTTTTAAAGTCTTCCCAAATCTTCTTTTCCTTACCTTCAGCCCAGGCAAAGATCTTTTCATTGGCCGAATTGCCACTGATCAACTCCCCCATAAAATCAGCCATGCCTTCTTTGATGGCATAGCCTAAAGTAATGGTATCTCTTTTCATATGGTTCTGCTGAAAATGGATCAGTTCATGCGAAACGATATTAGGGATATACTTTGATTGATTCATCAATAATTTGGTGCGATCACTGAGCTCGTCGGTATTGACTCCTTCCCCATCGCTCATTTGATTGGTTCCAATAAGCAGGCCGGCATTCGAAATGGTCCCGCCGCTGGTAAAGGCGCCGATCACAAAATACACATCCGGAAATTTAGCGTCCGGATAAATGGCTTTAAAATTATTGAAACTCGTTTGTATCTTTTCTTTATAAGCTTCCACCTTGAGAGTATTTTTTCGGATAGATGTATATAATTTAGGATGTGACTGTATATGCTGCGTAAACTTATCAATTGAAGCAACTTTTAGCCCCATATAATCCTGCATCCCGTCACTGGCCTTATCAAAATAATAGCGTTTATAAATAGCCCTGGCATGGGCCGTGTCTTCTTGTACCAAATCATAGGCCTCCCAAAAATGATGCACATCGCTTGTTATGATACTGGCTTTCTCGGGATCACTGTTCAAGGTTTTAGAAGCTGGCACTCTATTCAATAATTCTTCCCATCTACCATCTTGGTGCAGGCTTGTTAAATCACTATCAGAACTCAAATGAAATTTGTTGCTATAGCCATGGTCGATTGCCTCGTTTAACAATATAAAAGAACTGTCTATTTTCTCTTCCAAAGCCAAACAACAAGCCGCATTATAAGCCGCCGTTCTTTTTTGAGCGGCAAAATCAGATAGCTCAATCACCTTGAGATAATTTGAAGCAGCCGTGCCATAATTTTTCGCCATATAGAGCTGATCAGCCTCCTGACTCATCGTATACGCCGACTTTTGTTCCTGTGCCAAAAGTTGACCACACAAAAACAACAGCACACCAGAACATAATAGTTTTTTCATGAAATTCCTTTTTATATGAGACTGAGGATGATTGGAATTGTTACAATAATTGAGACTGAAGTGAATTTCGAATACCTGCCCGCTGATTTAACTATCGTAGGCATGACAGGCATTCCACATTCACTCGTCATGTCAATAGGTACTATTACTGCAACCGCTTCCCTGGCATTTCCTGACCGTTCTGAAACAATGTCAAACTATCAACCTTTCCATCCGTCTGGTTAAATTCGATCTGTGCCTCGACAACTTTGAGATAGAAAACACTGTCTGATTTTGGGTAAATATCAAACATGGGCTGACCCGTGGCCTGGGCTTTCATTTGCTTCCCTTCTTTTGAAATGCTAATTATAAAACCAGGCTTCAATTCATATTGACCTATATAACTTTGTAAAATGGCATCGGCTACTTCTATTTCTTTGACCAGATCAGCAGTATCCACACCCAATTCTTTCAGCTTATCAATACCGTTTTGATTGCCGGGATTGATTTCGATCGACTTTTTATAGTACTTGATCGCATCTTCCTTATTACCGGCTTTCATAGAAGCTTCTGCATAACTATCATAGGTATTGAATGAAGTTGGGTAGGCTTCCATATTCCATTTGAATACCTCAAGGGCCTCAGATATCTTTTCCTCACCCATAAGCAAGTAACCTATCTCATTCATTTGATTTTCATTAAAGTCAAATCCATCATCATCTTTGAGCTTCTTGTAATGTGCCTCACCCGCTTCGACACCATCACTTTGTATCACACTCAATACTTCATATGCTCCTGATGCTTTCGGAAGCTTATAACTCTCGCCTTTTAAAATGGCCCTGATAGACTGAGTCATTTGATTCAGTGGAGCACCACCTGTATTATTCAATAAGACCACTAATGACTTATCAGAGGGCGCCCTTGAAATAATGGTATTAAAACCATTGATTCCTCCTCCATGTGCTATGGTATAAATGCTGTCTTTTGACGAGCCGATCTTGTCATAACCAACTCCCCATCCATAGGCATAATCAAAATTACCGAATGCTTTGATCTGTGGCTTAAAATAAAGGTCCATATACTCCTTCGAAAGCATCTTGTTGCCGTACAACGCCTGATCCCATGTATACAGATCTTCGACCGTTGAATACAAAGATCCTGCAGCGTAAGGAATACTCATATCAAGATAATTGGAATTTATAAACCCATCGCCATACTTTTCGTAACCCGTGGCCCTGTTTTTCATTATATCTTTATGATTGTCGTAGCCCGAATCCTTCATATTAAGTGGGCTAAATATATAATTATGCACCATGGTTTCATAAGACTTTCCTGAGGCCTTTTCTATAAGTACACCCAATAGAAAATAACCTGAATTGCTGTAACTAAACTTTTCTCCAGGTGTAAAATCAAGCTCCTTATCCTTGAATGTCTCTACAAATTCATCCGGGGTATAAGGATTTCTGCTCTTATCCTTAAAAAAGTCAGGGAAAGCGGTATAGTTCGGAATCCCTGCCGTATGTGTCAATAAATGGTGCGTGGTGATTGGAGTTTCATGCCCATTGGGATATTCAGGCAGGTAGTTGTCAATAGGTGCCTGTAAGTCTATTTTCCCTTCAGCAGCAAGCTGTAAAATAAGCATGGCCGTAAATTGTTTTGAAATGGAACCCAACCTGTGTTTGGTATCTGTTCCGTTCTCAATATCCCATTCCATATTGGCCATTCCATGACCGTTTTGATATACTATTTTTCCTTGTTCTGCAACCAGAGCCGATCCGTTGAATTTTCCGTATTCATGATATAGTTTGATAAGTTCTTCGATTTCTTCATTTTTTGATTGTCCGATAACCAACTGCATGGCCGCCAAAAAGAAGAGCGAAGCTGTGATTAGAGTTTTTTTAATTTGTGTAGGGTAGTTATTCATAGTTATTGATTTAATATTTTTAATGAGACGAAGCAGACGAGCATTTTGTTACATCGGTGAATTAATTAATCTGCATATTGAAGTTTTTATTGAATGTCGAATTTCGAAGAACTGATTGGACCTGCCTGCCGGTTTACCTGCCGTAGGAATGGCAGGCAGTGATTGGAGAATGGAGATTGAAGATTTTTGAAATGGAATGTCGAATACTGAATATTGAATATCGAAGACTTCCTTCAAACCACTTCCCTTTCTCGATTGGGAACCTTTTACGTTAGTGTAGTTTAAAAGGCGTGTTAAGAATTCCTGCCCGTTCGGCAGGCGGGCTTGAAACCCTGTCTACCGACAGGCAGTGATTGGAGAATGGAGATTGAAGATTTTTGAAGGTGGTATATATACCGAGATCATTGTTGTAATCTGAAACGGCCTATTTAATTTTTCGTGATGTATCCTGATAATTTTAGAAAGGGCGAAGCAATAGCTCCCGAGTGAAACGGCTGGGCTATGGAAGCGGAAAATTATCAGAGAGATATAGAAAAATAAAACGAGCCTTGAACTTTTCGTTCTTTTGTTTCAAGACAAATAAGGCGATAGCCGATTCACGAATTCCTTAATTCAGATAGAAAATGGATGAGTAAAAGGACAAATTTAAATCAATAATCCCCTTGACCAGCATCAATGTGAATAATCCCTCCAGCATCTAACTTAAAGCCATTAAGCTTAAATCAATTGTCATGAAAAAATCAACAAATTTATTCGTTCGCATCGCTTTGTTCTTTGTGATGCTGGTACTAATAACTTCTTTCTTTAGCTGCGCTGAAGAAGGCAAGGATAAAAATCTGCTTATGGATGAAACCTACCTTGAAAAATATGATGGCAGCACCTGGAAGGCCTTTGA
>NZ_JBPCUJ010000001.1:0-3475 GCF_051011215.1 Lutimonas sp. | reverse complement strand
CTTGATAGAATTCAGATTGTAAAAGGTTGGTTAGACGCCTCAGGAACCCCTCAAGAAAAAGTCTATAATGTCGTTTGGGCTGATGCAGAAAAAAGGAAGATCGATAGAAAAGGAAAAATTCCTTTAATAGGAAATACAGTCGATGTAAAAAATGCCACCTATACAAATACTATTGGCGATACAGAGTTAATTTCCTATTGGAAAGATCCTGATTTTAATGCGAAGCAAAGGGCCTTTTACTATGTGAGGGTATTAGAAATTCCCACACCTCGATGGACAGCATACGATGCCAAATACTATGGCGTTAAGATGGACGATGAAGTTCTTATGGAAGTGATAGAACGAGCTTACACAAGCCCGATTTGGTATAATCCTAATTAGTAACAAAATGAATCCTAAAACGATATGCAATCCTCATTGGTTTCCATAATCTTTTATTAATAAATAGTTCCCTGTTATGCGAACTGCTGTTCTCAAATTGAATAAATGAGATCCGAACATTGAAATCAAAACAGAATGATTCTCATATTGGACAACTTTAAAATAAAAATAATTTATATCTTGAGTATATCTAACCTTATCCAATATGAGAATCATTTATATTATTTTCCTGCTCTTTGCTTTAAGTATTCAGGCACAGAAAACAGAGCCTCCTGTAAACAGTAATTACCTTATAGATTATGGCATTTCTCCAACCCTATTAGATGCAGCTTTAAGTACAACATTACAAAATGGCTCATATAGCTCAGATATCAGGGGATATAAAATAGTTAATGGAGATACAATCTCAACCGAATTTAAGTTTATTTATGATCCCGACGTCAATGACGGAATAGATATTCAAATTGTTGTTGACCTGGATTCACTTAGTAAAAAAGAAGAAAAGGAAATTATGAAAACGATGGAAAGAACCCATTCGTTTAGTAGATTGTCAAGAACCGAACTCTATGATCCTAATTCATTAAAACTGATATCTATGGAAGGAGACAATCTTGAATTATCCTTTTTCTATGACAAAAAGATTCTGGAACCTGAATTAAAATTTGGAAAAAGTTTAAAAGGGCTGATAACCGTAGAAAATGGTGTTTTAAAATCTGTTTTTGTCACAAATTTCGAAAAAATGAAGATGCATGGAAGGACAATTGAAACAGGTGATTTTGAACGTACAGTCATTTTCAAAAAGGAGCAAGAATTCGGAGGATATTTTGTAACAGCAACTTTTGACACCTATTCTTTCAATGATAAAAAAGACAAGATTACAATTCATTACGATTCATATGTCTCAAGTTACAAAACGACTGCCGGATCTTATTTGGAAACAGATGAAAACCCCCTATCAAATGATTTAGAATATTTAAATGATTCTATTAAAGGTAGTTTGGGATGGGTTTTACCGATTTTTGGTAAAGGTGCTAAAAAACTCGGCTACAAATTACCTAGGCCAATTGGTGTGAATATTTTTGCTCATTATCAACATCAAAAAATGGACTTTACAGAGCTTACAGTTGCCGTAAACGATGAGGAACCAATTGCCTTGGGAGGTTTGTTCGATCTTCCAAAATCGACTGTAGATCAAGATGCTCTAATAACAATGGCTAAAGCTGATGTTTGGTTATTTCCCTTTTTGAACGTTATGGGGTTTTATGGCTCAGGAACCAATGGCTTGAATGGCGCCCTGTTCATTAATGAAGACCTTTTAGATTTTCTCGAAGGGATTGGTGTTGACCCTTCACAGTTACCAGACAGAATACCTGTTGAAAGTGAATTATCTGCTACAATTGTTGGATTCGGAGGTACCATAGCAGGAGGGATAGGTAATTTTAATGCCTCAGTAAATTATCAATTTATGCTTTCTAGTCTTGCTGAAGTTAATACTTCTAAGGTGGCACATGTAATATCTCCATTCTTAGGTTATATGACACCCAATGGAATGAACATCATGGTAGGAGCACAAGGCCAATTTTATGAAACAGCATCTGTTGGATTTATCGATTTACCTGATGGGGACCGATTGAATTACAATGTGAATTTTGAACCACAAGTATGGAATTACCTTGTAGGTCTTTACACGCCTCTATCTGACCACTTTGAATTGGCTGTGCAAGGTGGTTTTGGCGGTAGGCAATCTTTAACCGTTGTCTTCGGTTATAGGTTTTGAATAGACACGTAAAACAATAGCAGAAAAATCAAAAGTTCAAATTTTTTACCTTGAAGCATCAATAACTAGCTCATGGTCCCCTTTTTCCATAAAAACCGTAAAAAACTCGCTAATGATAATCAATTCTTAAAATATGAAAGATTTATTGATATTCAATTGGAAAGCTATTGATTATAAGTCTGGGTTAAAAGTGGCTATTGGGGGCATCGTGCTGTTTGGATTGTCAGTTACTACTCAGGAATCATGGATGGCCACTGGGTTGTCCCTTTTATTTGCATGGTTAACTAATGTACCGGGATCATTGAAAGATAGGATAACGGGAATGACGGCTTTTGCTATCGGAGCTATTGTAATTACTATTATTTCGGGACAAATAGAGCTTTCTCTTTGGTCAAATGTTGCTGGAATTGCGCTTATTGGATTTTTGGGATCCATACTTCTAATCAAAGGAACACGAGCATTTATGGTAGGGTATGTATTAATTTGTTGGGCCATTTATTCTCCGTTTTTGATATCTAGTACAAGTGTGAATAATTGTATTTTAGCTATTGTTGTTAGTGTCGGAATCTTGATTTTATTAAGTTTCGTTGCTTCGTTTTTTGAAAACCCTACGATTCAAGATGAAACTACCGATAGTTCCACTGTGAGAGTAGATACAAATTATATTATTGCCTACTCTGTTGCTATTGCATTGGTATTGGGAGTTACCACTTATATCGGTTGGACTTCGCTGAAAACAGATCCTACTTTAGTAACAGGTGGAGCTTTTTTTGTTATTGGCTTCGACGCTAAAAAAACTAAAATTATTGGCATTGCTAGGGTCATTGGCATTTTAACAGGTATGATATTGGGCTGGATCCTGAGCAGCAATTTGGAACCAGGGTTATTATATTATTCCATTCTACTTTTGGCATTATTTTTAAGCTTCGCTATGGAACCCGTGCATCCTGGTTTTCTTATGTTTTTCTTTATGGTGTTAATTTCAATGGGTTGGCAAGGACTTGATAATTCAGAGGTTAACTTAAATTTCTATGAACGTCTTCTTGGAGAAGGTACCGGTGTCTTAATAGCTATGGTGGCAATTGGATTCTTACAATGGTTACAGTCTCGCCAAGATCATAAAAGCTAAAGAGCTGTATTTATGACAGATGGCCTCCAACACTCATACAACCCACCCATAAAATTCTTTATTATTGATTGGAGATTGAAGATTTTTGAATGTGGAACCCTCCTGCCGGTATGGCAGGTATCGAACAAGGAATGTTAAATATCGAAGTGAAATTCAAACGAAACCCCCTAAAAACAAAAAAACCTCAG